>CAYONK010000371.1:0-5353 GCA_964405285.1 uncultured Ardenticatenaceae bacterium | reverse complement strand
ACACAGATGAGCACAGATTGGAGGAGAAAAATCTGTGTTCATCTGTGTGAATTTGTGTCCAGCCGCAGGGGGGCTGAACAATTATGCGCGGGGCTGATCAAGCTGGTTGAGTCAGGTCGCTATTTGTTGGCGTAGCGATAATAGCTCGACAACTCCGGGTTGATAGCCAGGAAGTCGCGCGGTTGCTCTTTTTGCCAGGTGTACGCCTGGAAAGCCATCAACTCTGGATTGACGGCCAGGGCATTGCGCGACGCTACACCTTCGTACAACGGTAAAATCATCAACTCTGGATTGACAGCGAGCGGATTGCGAACTTCCACCGGGGCTGGAGCCTGTGACGCTGTCGTAGCCAGATACCCAATACCCACAGCAACAACGAGCAGAAGCAGAATACCGACCACAATCGGCCAATAATGATGGTGCTTTGCCTCTGGCGCTAGAGCTGGCTGTAAATTTGCCATCACACACCTCCTCTTGTTGCAGGTAGCAAAATAAAAACAGCCGAAAACTTTTCGGCTGTTTCGGTCAGAACTGGGTTGGTTCAGCCGCTACAATGGGTGCAACGACTTATTTGCATTGTAATGCCGCTCTGTGGTGGTGTCATGTGACAAATGTCATATTCTGGCAGCCAACTGGATGAAGGTGTCCAGGCTTTCCGGGTTGCGCATGGCGCCGCGCTTGGCGGCCTGCTGTGGGTCCATGCCGAGGAGAATTTTTCGTATAGGCACTTCCATCTTCTTGCCACTGAGGGTATAGGGAACGGCCGTTATCTCCCAAATCTCATCCGGCACATGGCGCGGCGACACGTCCGTCCGCAATTTCTGCCTGATCCGCGCCCGCAGGTCGTCGTCCAGCGTCAGTCCTTCGCGCAAGACGACGAAGAGGGGCAGGTACGATTCCCGCCCCAACAACTCCAGATCCACGATCAGGCTGTCCACCACCTCGTCGAAGCCTTCTACCACCCGGTAAATCTCGCTCGTCCCCATGCGGATGCCCTGACGGTTGATGGTGGAGTCGGAACGGCCGTAAATTACGCAGCCGCCCCGCTCATTGAAGGAAATCCAATCCCCATGCCGCCAGACGCCGGGGAACATCTCGAAATAGCTTTCCTTGTATCGCTCCATCTCCGGGTCGCCCCAAAAATAGAGTGGCATCGAAGGCATAGGGGCGCTAATAACCAGTTCGCCCACTTCATTGATCACCGCTTCGCCCGCATCGTTGAATGCCTGCACCTTCGCCCCCAGGCAGGCCGCCTGAATCTCCCCGGCGTAAATCGGCTGGATGCGCGTACCGCCGACGAAGGCGGTGCAAACATCCGTACCGCCGCTGAGCGATTCCAGGGCCAACTCCCGATTGACGTTTTCGTATATCCAGTGAAAGCCTTCCATCGTCAACGGAGACCCTGTAGAGCCGACGGCACGAATGCGGCTGAGGTCGTAGTGCCGATTGGGCCGGATGCCTGCCTTGATGCAGGCGCTGACGAAGGCGGCCGACGTGCCAAAATAGCTTATCTCGCTGGCCTCGGCCAGGGCGAAGAGGGCGTTCATGTCCGGGTAGCCGGGGCTGCCGTTGTAGACGATGATTGTCGCCCCGGCGAGCAGGCTGCCCACTAGATAGTTCCACATCATCCAGCCGGTGGAGGTGTACCAGAAGAAGCGGTCGCCCGGCTTGAGGTCGTTGTGGAGGATGCTGGTTTTGGCGTGTTCCAGCAGAATGCCGCCATGCCCCTGCACAATCGGCTTGGGCAGGCCGGTCGTGCCGGAGGAGTAGAGAATCCAGAGCGGATGGTCGAAGGGGAGCTGGGCGAAAGGCATTTCTGGCGGTGGGCTAACGGCCGTTACCGCCTCCTCCCAAAGCGTCGTCTGGCGCAGCCCATCGCTGCCGCCACCGTCAAAAGGGATGAGCAGGGTGTGTTGCAGAGTCGGCAAGGCGGCCTGAAGCTCGGCCACCACTTCCCGCCGGCCGAACGCTTTCCCGCCATAACGATACCCATCCACCGCGATCAGGATTTTTGGCTCGATCTGGCTGAAGCGGTCGAGGACGCTGCGGCTGCCGAAGTCGGGCGAGCAGCTAGACCAGATGGCTCCCAGGCTGGCAGTCGCCAGCAGGGCGATGATCGCCTCTGGGATGTTAGGCAGGTAGCCGACGACACGGTCGCCGGGTTGCACGCCCCTCTGTCGCAGCGCTTCGGCCAGCCGGTTGGCCTGATCATAAATGAATTCTCGGCTCAGGCTGACGAGGGGGGCGTCTTCGGCCTGGTAGAGCATTAGCGGACGGCCGTTATCCCCCTTTGCCAACAGATTTTCCGCATAATTCAGCCGGGCGCCGGGGAACCAGCTCGCGCCGGGCATGGCTGGGTCGGCCAGCGCCACCTCCCAGCGCTGCGAATAGCGCAAATCACAAAACTCCCAGATGCTCTCCCAAAAATCGCCCAACTCCTCCACCGACCAGCGCCACAGGCTGGGGTAATCGGAGAAATGCAGCCCTTTGTGGGCGGCCAACCAGCCCATGTAGGCGGTGAGATTGGCGTTTTGCCGAACGGCCGTTGTCGGCTGCCACAATAAACCACCTTCTTCCATGCCCGCCTCTTTCTTAAAATTAGAGATTGGAGATAGGAGATTTAGTCATCCCCAATCTCCAATCACCAATCTCCCCAAACCCTAAGCCCGTTCTACGTGAACCCCTTGCTTGCGAATCTGATACTGACCGGTCTGGTCTAGCACCTGGGCAACGTACTGCTCCGGGATGTCTACGAAGGTATGTTTTTCATGGATGCGGATAGCCCCAATCGCCCGGCCGGGGATGTTGGCGTGGTAGGCGATGGTGCCGACCACATCGGCCGGGCGGATGCCGTGCGCTTTTCCAGCGTTCAGACTCAGGCGCACCATGCCCTTTTCTGTCTGGCGGGGGCGATGGGCGGTGGGATGAGGAGAACGGCCGTTTTCCCTGCCCCGAATTCGTTTGCCCCGTTGAATCTCACGGGGCAGTGGTTCCACCACCTCGCTCACCGGGGCGATGGGGCGCTGCTTCTCCTCGCTCCGCGCCAGTTTCAGGGCCGAGGCGGCGATGAGAACCGGATCAAAGCCCGCTTCCATCAAATCGGCCACAATCTCCTTCTCTCGCACGGTGCGGTCGCGCCGCAGCCAGACCATCATCTTCTCCACCAACTGCGCTTCCCGCTGCGCCTGAATCTCCTCCGCGGTGGGCAAGGCGGCGCGAGCGATCTTCTGGCGGGCAAACGACTCGATTTTCCGCAGGCGGAACTGCTCGGCCGGCGTCACCAACGACAAGGCGATGCCCGTTCTCCCGGCCCGACCGGTGCGCCCGACGCGATGCACGTACACTTCCGGATCGGTCGGCAGGTCAAAATTAAAGACGTGGGAGATGTCCTCAATATCCAGGCCGCGCGCCGCCACGTCGGTAGCGACCAACACCTTGATCTGCCCCTGGCGGAAGCGGTTGAGCGTTTGCTCGCGGGCATCCTGGCTCAGATCGCCGCTCAGCGCTTCGGCGGGGAAGCCGCGCACGCTCAACTCATTCGCCAGCGCCCCCGTGCCCAGCCGGGTTTTGGCGAAGACCAGGGCGCTGCTGATCGGCTCTACCTCAAACAAGCGGGTGAGGGCGGCTAATTTGTCCGCCTCGTTGACCAGGTAATAGCGTTGCTCGATGGCCGCGACGGTCATCTGCGGCTGCTGAATGGCGACGGTTTGTGGGTCGCGCAGGTAGCGTTGGGCCAACTGGCGGATAGGGCCGGGCATGGTGGCGGAGAAGAGGGCAGTCTGGCGCGTTTCCGGGGTGGCTTGCAGGACCGCTTCGATCTCTTCGATGAAGCCCATGCTCAGCATCTCGTCCGCTTCGTCCAGGACGACGGTGCGCACGGCTTCCAGATTGAGCCGACCGCGATTGATGTGGTCTATCAGGCGGCCAGGCGTGCCAACGACGACATCTACGCCGCGTTTGAGTTCGTAGATTTGTGGACCATAAGCGGTGCCGCCGTAGATGGCGAGGATGCGGGCGTTTTGATAACGGCCGTAGCTCTCCAACGCCTGGGCCACCTGCAGAGCCAGTTCGCGGGTGGGGGTGACGATGAGGGCCTGGACGTGGCTCTGCTCCGGCTCTAGCCGCTGGAGGATGGGCAGGCCGAAGGCGGCCGTTTTGCCCGTGCCCGTTTGCGCCTGCCCAATCACGTCCTGGTTGGCGAGGAGGAGGGGGATAACGGCCGTTTGAATCGGCGTCGGGCTGGCAAAGCCCAGTTCTGAGACCGCCTGCACCAACGCAGGTGGTAAATAAGATGCAAAAAATTCGTCAGTCATAATACTCCTGTTCAAAATGCGAACCCTGAGTATAACACAAATCGCCTCGACGCTGCCTAATCCCTCCTGCCCTTGCCCAATCCTCTCACCCGATTAAGTTTCCAGAAAGGGAGCAGGTCTGCCGCTCGCCAGTCAGATGGCTCTCCTGGGCGTCCTTCTTTTGTCGTGTAATTTACGTAAAAACAGGACCTTTTCCGCTTGCACCCACCTCAATAATGCCTATAATGAGGAGACACGTTTTTGGATTTTTTAAGGTTCAGGGAAAGACCCCTAGAGGAACGGAACAGTGCCATCGTCGTCCGCAACGCTTTTATTGGTCGAGGGGCAGGGGAGTGGCTCCCAATCTTTGGCAGAGGCTTTGCAAAAAGCAGGTTACCGGTTGGCTGTATGCCATACCGGCAAAATGGCCCTGGATTGGAGCAAACTAAACCGGCCAGACCTGGTTGTGTTCGACGCTGCTTCCATGCGTTCCAATGGCTCACGTTCCTGTTTGCGCCTGCGTCGCACTTTAGGCGACGACGTCCCGATCATCCACACCCGGCTTAGCGGCCAGCCGGAAGACCCTTTGGCCGGAGCCGACGTTTACCTGGCTCATCCCTTCACCCCTCGGAAATTGCTCAATCGCATTCGCTCTCTTTTGCCAGCCGACGATTGTCACGAAGAAGTGGTGCGCTACGGCCGTTTAACCCTCTATCCCGCAAAACCTTCCGTAGAAGTGAATGGGCAGGGCGAAAAACCGCTAACGCCTAAACTAATGCAGCTCTTACAAGAGTTCATCCGTCACCCCAATGAGGTCGTCAGCCGCCGCCAGTTGATGCAAAACGTCTGGAAGACTGACTACATCGGCGATACACGGACGCTCGATGTTCATATTCGCTGGGCACGAGAATTGATCGAAGAGAACCCGGCCAAACCGCAACTACTGCTGACGGTGCGCGGTCAGGGGTATCGCCTCAACATGCCCGCAACCCCCCATCCCTAACCCCCCCCCAACAAAAACAAAAACACCACCTTTGGCGAAAGGTGGTGTTTCTCATATG
>CAYONK010000370.1:0-5356 GCA_964405285.1 uncultured Ardenticatenaceae bacterium | reverse complement strand
TACCAGACCAGCCTGGTGCTACCCGGCGACCGCGTCCTCTGGTTTGGCGCGTTCTCTCGATGGATTTTGCTTCCCTTCGACGTGGGCAGCGTGGTTTTGGTCTATCTGATCGCCCGGCAGTTGGGCGCGAGCGAAGAGGGGGCGATGACCCGCGCCCTGTTGTTTATCGCCGCCTTCGTCACCTTGTATGTGCCGTTGGGCTGGTTCGATGCCCTGCCGGTTTTCTGGTTGCTCCTGGCGATTTACCTGACCTTCCGCGCCATGCCCTTCAGCGGCGGGCTGGCTGCCGGAATTGGCTTTCTTACTAAGCCGATTGTGGTTGTGGCCTTGCCGATGATGTGGCAGCGGCTACGGCCGTTTTCCAATCAACTCCGCCTGCTCATCGGTCTGGCTGTAGGCCTTGTCGTGCCCGTCATCCCCTTTCTGCTCAGCAGCCCCCGCCTGACCCTGGCCTTCCTCCAGAACATGCTCAGCCGCTCCTCCTGGGAGACAGTTTGGGCGCTGCTCGACGGCTACCGCAGTTATGGCGCGGTCGCTCCATTGGCCGAGCGCTTCGACCCGGCCAGCGCGGCCTGGACTATCCATGACGGACCAGCCCTGTACGAACCCTGGGCGACGCTCGGTTTTGCCCTCCTCTTTCTGGTGCTGTGGACGCGACGGATTGATTGGGGGAATAACGGCCGTTCCCTGGCCTTCGTCGCGCTTACCTGGGGACTCTTCAACCTGTGGAGCAAGGGCTACAGCCCGCAATGGGCCATCAACTTTGTCCCCTTCATCGCTCTGCTCCTGCCCAACGTGCGCGGCGCGGTCTATTTGCTGCTGCTCGCCTTGGGCCTGGTGGCTGAATGGCCGCTCGCCTTCACCCTGTTCGCCAATCAGGAATGGTACTTCGTCGCCGTCATTCTCTGGCGCACCGCGCTGGCGGTGTTGCTGATGGTGGAATTTGCCACCTTGTCATTCGCCGAAAGCCGCCGGACGCGCCTGGCGCGGACCTTCAACAGTTGGGGCATGTTGCTCCTGGCAGCGGGGATCGTCATCATCGGGGCGCGGGCGTTGCCGCGCTACGTCGCCTCGGAATTGGCGATTGAACCGCTGCGTGGCGCGATTGGCTTCTTGCAAACAGAGGCAACGGCGTCCTCTGGCGTCGTGTGCCGGGATGTTGATGTCTGCGAGCGTCTGGCCCCGCACCTGGCTGCGCCGCTGTTCTGGCTGCCAGATCCTCAAGGCTGGCAGGCGCGTCAGTTCGCCGATTTTGCGGCGCGGCACAGCGACATCTGGCTGGTGGAAGCATATGATCGGGAGACGGGCCACGACCTCTCCATCGAACGCTGGCTGAGCGACCGCTACGGCAAAGCGCAAACAGACCTGGTAGAGGGAGCGCGCCTCAGCCGTTTTGTAAGCCTGACAATGCCCCCGCCCACCCCGGCTGCCGTCACCTTCGCCGATCACCTGCATCTGGAAAGCTACGCTTATGCGTTAGAGCCGGGACAATTGAATTTGCTCCTAAACTGGCGTAATCTCAGTCCGATTGAAACCCCCTATAAGTTATTCGTCCATCTGGTAGATGGTGCTGGGGTCATGGTAGCGCAAACGGACCAGTTCCCGGTGGGCGGTTTTATGCCGCCCAATGAGTGGCCGCCAGACAGCGCCATCGCCGACCGGCATGGCCTGGTTCTGCCGCTGGAACTTTCTACCCCACCCTATCGCCTCCGCCTCGGCTGGTATCATCCTGATACCGGCGAGCGCCTCCCGCTAACCGTCTCCTCTGGCGTGACGGCCGATTATTGGGAGCTGTCTATCCAACCTTGAGGGAGATTGGAGATGGGGGATTAGAGAGTGGTCTGTTGCCCGTCTCCAATCTCCAATCTCCAATCTCCAATCTCCAATCTTCTTATGATCAACCCACCCCCACTTCCCCCAACCCACGAAAAAATGGGTGTTCGTTTACGGCGCGGTCTGGATGACTACGCCGACCGTATCCGCCTCTTTAGCCCTAACGCCCGATTGTATCTTGGTTATACCATCATCACCGGGCTGGCCTTCGGTATTTTCCGCCTGCTGTTCAATTTCTATGCGCTCAGTCTTGGGTTTAACGAGGCGCTGCTTGGCCGTCTGCTGACGGTGACGAATCTGACGGCTTTGTTGGTGGCTCTGCCTTCGGGCTATGTCAGTGACAAGCTGGGGCGTAAACCGGCTTTGATGATCTCTAGCGTGTTGACGACAACGGCCGTTTTCGGCATTGTCTTCTGGCAAAACCCGACCGGCTTTTACCTGATGAGCGTCTTGTTGGGCGTGGGGCAAAGCCTGGGCGGCGTCACCCTGGGGCCGTTCCTCATGGAGAACAGCGGCCAGCAGGAGCGCACCTACCTCTTCTCCTTCAGCCTGGGCATCCAGATGATCGCCGGGTTTGCCGGGAACTGGTTGGGGGGACAACTTCCGGCGTGGCTGGGAACGGCCGTTGGCGTCTCCCCCACCAGCGCCACCGCCTACGGCCTGGCAATGGCCGTCATCGGCGGCGTGGCCTCCTTTTCCATCATCCCTCTGCTCTTCATCCGCCGCCCGCAACGGGACCGGGCGGGGCAGAAAAACAGCCTCTCTCCCTTTCAATACGCCCGGCAACAGCCCGTCCTGCTCCTCAAACTAATCGCGCCGATGTTTGTTACGTCATTGGGGGCCGGCCTACTCATGCCCTTCATGAATGTCTTCTACCGCCATGAATACAACGCCTCCGATGGTCTGATTGGGGGCCTCTTTGCCGTTGGCTCTCTGGCGATGGCCTTTGGCCTGCTGCTGGCCCCACCGTTGGCCGACCGCTACGGCAAGATGAAGATCGTGGTGTTGTCGCAGGCGCTCTCCATCCCTTTCCTGGCGATCATGGGCTTCGCTCCCTGGTTCGGCGTGAGCGCCTTTGCCTACCTGGTGCGCCTGATGCTGATGAACATGAGCAACCCCGTCTACCAGACCTTCGTCATGGAGCAGGTGGATGAGGAGGCGCGGGCGACGGTAGCCAGCCTGGTGAGCATGAGTTGGAACTTTGGTTGGGCGTTCAGCCCATCGGTGAGCGGCTGGTTGCAGGTGAATTACGGCTTCGCCCCCATCTACCTGGGCACGATGCTCTCTTACGTGGTCGCCATTTACCTCTACTGGCGCTTTTTTGGCCGTTCGGCCGAGGAGCCGGTGGTCCAGCTGAAGGGCGGCGATTAGCGGCGAATTTGCCGTGGCGCGCCGCGTTCAGGGCGGTGGCTATTCGCCCCAATCCAACGTCACAAAGTCGCCCGCCCCGCCAACCAGAGGCAGCCGTTGGCCGGTTTGCGGCGAATAGAGGCCGACGCGAAGGAAGGTCTCGCCCGGCGGGGTGTCGGCCGCCGGGAAAAGGGTGAGCGGCTGGACGATAATATCGCCCCGTTCCAGGCCGCTGAGGGCGGCGGGCCAGCCATCGTATTGGGCGAAAATCTGGGATGGGTCTACGCCGGAGAGGTGGACGAAGGCGGCCAGGGGCGCGGCCTGACTGGGGCGTGGCGCGGCCACTTCGCCGGACCCAACCTGCCAGTAGAGGGTGAGGGGGAGAGGTTGGCCGGGGGCAACGGCCGTTTCCCCCACAACCCCCAACAAGGTAAACGCCCCGTTAAAATCTGCCCCCACCGCCTGAAAGCCCTCTGGCGGACTGAAACCCTCGCCCAACGGGTAGATGTCGCCCGGCGCTTGCACCCATTTAGCGATCAGGCGGCGGCCATCGGCCACCCCTAGCTGCTCTGGCGGGATGTCGGAGACGGAACGGCCGTCGCTCACCACCACCCGGTCCACCGGCCACTCGTCAGGATATTCGACGTGGTACAGGCAGATGGAGTACCCGGCGCAGGCGACCGGCTCCATGCCCTGGAAGTAGGCGTAGATGTCGGTGTTTTGCAGCATCAGCCCTAATTGCAGGCTGGTGGCGCTGAGGGCGTACCAGCCCGGCGGTGGCGTGTAGGGGTTGAAGGCGTCAATCTCCGCCCCGGCGGTGAAGCGCATAAAGCCGGGGGCGGGGCGATAGCGCAGGCCATAGCGCAGCCCATACGCCTCCGGCAGCGCCGTGCCGAAGTAGCCCAGGTACACTTCGTCAATCCCCCGCTCCGCCAGCAGCCGTTCCAGGAAGATCAGGTCTTGCCCCCAATCTACGTTGGCGTCTACCAGGAGGGAACGGCCGTTTTCCGGCCCGCCCGCCACCTCATTAAAAAACGCCTCCTGATGCGGCCACATGCGGACGGTGCCGGCGATGTGCCAGAGGAGGAGGAAGGCGAGGAGGAGAGTGGGAATGCGGAATGCGGAATGCGGAATGCGGAATGTCGTTGCGGGAGCGGCCTGGGCCGCCAGCATAATCAAGAACGGCACGACGGGCAGGATGTGGCGGTAGCCGATGGTGATCCGACCGGTCATCGCCAGGAGCATGAAGAGGAGGGGGGGGAGCCAGAGAACGGCCGTTTTCCCCCATCCGCTCTCCTTCACCGCCCGCGCCAGCCCGATCACTGTCAAAATCAACAGCGGAAGCGACGTTTTTAAGGCCAAAGCCACCGGGAAGTAGTACCACCAGCCCCGGTCGGAGATTTGCCCCAGCAAATAGGCCGCCTTCGGCTGCTCCTCAATCACCATAAAGGTGTCCCACAAGCTGTACGGATAGAAGGGGGCCGGGATGGGCAGCGGGAAGCGGCTGCCCGGAATCAGGCCAAAATCAAAGCGGTAGACGGCCCACAATGCGGCGTAGGCGGTGAATAGGAGGAAGAGGACGGTTGCTGGTAGCTGGCGGCTGGTCGCTGGTGGCCGGTGGCCGGTGGCCGGTCGCCATAGAAGGATGATGCCTATGATCATCGGCCAGACCATCAGGCCGGTGAATTTGGTAGCCATGGTCAGCCCGGCGAGCAGGCCAGTCCAGAGCAGGTTGAGGCGCGACGGCCGTTCCAACCAACACCACAGGCGCCACAGCGTCAACGTCAGGAACAGGGTCAGGCCCAAATCGGTGGTGATCAGGCGGCTGTTGGTCAGCAGATTGGGGTCGAAGGCGGCCAGGATGAGGGCGATCCAGCCGGCCGCCGGACCAGCCATTTGTCGCGCCCAGAAGAAGAGAACGGCCGTTAACAACACACCAAGCAGGATGATGGGGAAACGGCCGTTGACCAAAATCCCCTGCGCGTCCTCATTCGCCTGCCAGAGAAACACATCGGAGAAGATGAAATAATCGCTCTCCGCCCAGGAAGGATGGTCGAGCGGCAGATTGATATTCTCCAGGCGGAGCAGGGGGAGGGCGCTAAGGGCGTTCACCAGCGGCGGGTGGCTGGTGGACATGCGGAAGTCGCCCGTTTTCAGGTAAGCGTACCCGGCG
>CAYONK010000369.1:0-5359 GCA_964405285.1 uncultured Ardenticatenaceae bacterium | reverse complement strand
CACCCCATCCACCACCGCCTCCTCTTCCAGCCGCGAGAAAGTCAACCGCCCCATCTCCAGGGCGATGGTCCGGGCGGCGGCGTCCAGCACCTCCGCCCGGAGCGTTTGGCCGGAGATGGTGAGGGGGTAGGAACGGCCGTTGACGTAGCCCGCGTCCCACAAATAGCGGGCGAAAATCCGCAGCCCATTGCCGCTTTTCTCTGCCTCCGTGCCGTCCGGGTTGAAAAAGCGCATCTCATTCGGCCCACTCGCCTCCGGCAGCGGCCCATAACAGATGCCATCCGCCCCCAGCCCAAAGTGGCGATCACAGAGCAAGCGAACCCGCTCCGGCGTCAGCGACAGAGGGAAGTGGGCCGGGTCCCAGACCAGCATGTCGTTGCCCAACGCTTCATATTTCCACAGCGAATCAGCCATACAGCGCCACCTTTAAAAGTCTGTGTCCCATTTTCTCGAAAGTGAGATCATTCCGCAAATGCCTCAAAATTTTCAGAACAATTGTTCAAAAGGCCGGGATGGGTTACAATCTGATAGCGACACAAGGAGGCTGATGATGCGCGATTTAACCCGACAAGAGGCCCGCCAATTGGCGATTTCCCGGCAGCGATTGGATGATTGGCAACGGCCGTTTCCCCCCGACCCCGCCGCCATCCTCGACCTGATCCGGCAGCTTGGCTGCGTCCAACTCGACCCGATCCGCCATGTGGAACGGACCCATCTGCTGGTGCTATGGAGCCGATTGGGGCCGTTCGATCCGGCCGACCTGGACCACCTCCGCTTCGGCGAGCGAGCGATTTTTGAGTATTGGGCGCACGCCGCCTCGCTGGTGCTGACCGAAGAGTGGCCGATCCATCATTGGTACATGCGCCGGGCGGCGCGGGAAGAAGAACCCGCCTGGTTCGCCGAACATCGGGACGCCTTCATCCCCCTGCTGGCGGAGATGAAGCGGCAGTTGGCGGACGGCCCCCGTCTGGCGCGGGAATTGGATTTGGGCGAGGGGCCGAGGCAAAACGGCCGTTGGTGGAGCGGTAATTATATCGGCCGGCTGCTGGACCATTTGTGGACCGAGGGCGAAGTGATGGTGTTTGACCGCCCCTTCAACAACCACCGCACCTGGGGGTTGGCCGAAAATTTCTGGCCCGATTGGACCCCACGCCAGGAATGGGACGACGCCCAAGTGACCCGCTTCGCCGCGCAGAAGGCGGTCCGCGCTCTGGGTGTGGCCACCGCGCAGCAAATCAAACGCCACTACACCCGCAATCGCTATCCGAAATTACCCGCCATCCTCAAGCAACTGGTCAAAGAGGAGATTTTGCTGCCCGTCACCATCCGGGGCGACGATGGGCCGCTCAAGGGCGATTGGTATCTGCACCGGGACGATGCGCCGCTGCTGGAACAAATCCAGGCGGGCGATTGGCGCGGCCGAACGACCTTGCTCTCCCCCTTCGACAACCTGATTTGCGACCGGGAGCGCACCGAGCAGTTGTTTGATTTTTACTACCGGATTGAGATTTACGTGCCCGCCGCCAAACGGCAATATGGCTATTACGTCCTGCCCATTTTGCGCGGCGACCGGCTGATCGGCCGGGTGGACGCGGCGATGGACCGCAAAGCCAACGCCCTGCGCCTGGACAATCTCTACGCCGAAGCGGACGCGCCGGGAGACGAGGGAACGATGAGGGCGATCCGGGAAACGGCCGTTTCCCTCTCCCACTTCCTCGGCGCGGAATCAATCGTCTGGGGCAACATACCGGAGATTTGGGTGGGGGTGGCGGAAGAGAATTGAGAACGGAGATTGGAGATTGGAGATTAGCGCAATCTCTAATCTTCAATCTCTAATCTCTAATCCTCACACTCCCTCCACTCCCGTCTGAGGAGGGCGAAGAGGTAAAGGTCGTGGAAGGTCTGGCTCCAATAGCCGTATTCGCGCATCAGGCCCTCGTTGGCGAAGCCGAGCTTTTGCAGGAGGGCGATGGAGGGGGCGTTCTGCGGGACGACATAGGCTTCCAGCCGGTTGAGGGCCATGGCGGTGAAGCTGAAGTGGAGAACGGCCGTTAACGCCTCCGTCATCATCCCCTGCCCCCAATAAGCCGGGGCCAATTCATACCCCAACGCCGCGCTGAAAAACTTCGGCTTCCAATTCATCAGCCCCACCGTGCCGATGAGCGCATCGTCCCCCTGCCGGGTGATCGCCCAGCGGATGCCGCGCCGCTTGAGATAGTTCTGGCGGATGGCGCTGACGCGCTGCGCCGCCTGATCCAGCGTCGTGTACGGGTCCATCCCGTAGTAGCGGGTGACGGTGGGGTCGGAGAAGAGGGTGAAAACGGCCGTTACGTCCCCCGGCCGCACCGCCCGCAGCCGCAGTCGCGCCGTCTCCAGCGTCGGGAATGTTGCAAAAGCCAGGTCTGGGTCAGACATTTGCGCCATTGTCATAATCCGCCACTTCTTCCAGCAAGAGTAATTGCTTCGCCTGAGAAGGCTCCGCATAAACATACCCATCCAGGTCCAGATTCGTCACAATCGCCTCCACCATTGGGCCGCGATTCACTTCATTCGCACCAACGTGGTAAAAATGCTCACGGGTCAACACCGGAAACTCCTGCCAAAGTGTCTGGATATATTCATTTGCCCGATAATCGTTATGGTGCCAGGTCGAAAGGATGAACTTTGCTGGCGACTTCGCCAGGGCGGCAAACAAGTTACGCTCACAAACCTCATCCCAACCATTGTAATAATCCACATGACGGCCAATGTACGGCGGATCGCAGTAAACAATGTCAGATGCGGTAGCCATCTCAATCGTCTCGATAAAATCCTGGCAGACAAACGAAACGTTCCTCACCCTGAGCAATTTAGCCACAAAAGCCACCTGATTGACGATTTTGGTGATATACGCTGGCGAAAAGCGGCCCGGTTTGCGGCAGAAAGGGACATTAAACTCGCCCCGCCGGTTAAAGCGAATCATCCCATTGAACCCGGCTCTATTCAGAAACAAAAAATCCAACGGATCATGGGTCTGATTGAATCGCGCGCGAATCGCGTAATAGTGCGATTCTCCTTCATTCAACAACTGCGCCCCTTGCTCAGTCAAATAGCGACGAACGACACCCGGCGTTATCTCGCCGGTTTCAATTGCCTGATAGAAATTGATCAGATGCGGGTTGGTATCCCCTAACAAAGCTTGCTGCGGCGCAACATTAAACGCCACTACCCCCGTCCCCATGAATGGCTCAATCCAGTCGCCGGAAAAATCGGGAGGGATGATGCTTTTGATCCAGGGCACGAGCTTGCTCTTAATTCCCTGGGATTTAATCGGCGGGATTCTGACCTTCATGCGCTGCCTTGTGGTGATGGTTGGTTGCGCTTCGGGACGATTAAAGAAAGGTCCCCATGGCGATACTGCACAAAATCTTTCAGGTTTGTAATGCGGCGCGTCCCACCCTTGCCATCTGGGATGACAATTTTGTTGTAGTTCATCCAATAATCGTCGAACCACGCTTCGCCAAGTCGAGAAAACATGCCCCGGCCGTTTACAATGTCTTCGATGTTCTGGATGCTGCCAATGTTTGCGGTATTGCCGCTGCCGCTTTTATCGCTGGCAATACGCCATTTTTCCGCCACAAAAAAGCGAAAATCCTTGATGACCGAGGTAATGGATTGGAGTTCACTGAGCGCGTAGCGCCGGGTTTCAGCCAGAGACAACCCATCTGCCCGACTATAGATGATGCCCAGGCAGAAATGACCAGAGTACGAACCATAAGGGAATTGGATATTTTTCCGGCCTGCTCGTTCCACAAAGTAACTGCCATGCGAACCGAGGGTGAAACCGTTGCAGAGGTGCGGTTTATGCGGCAGGCGATAGGTCGTCTTGAAATCTACGGCGAACTTGATTTGCTCATCCTGAGCATGGACAAAAGAAATATCGGGGTAATAGTTCTGGTGGTCCGCCAGCACAAGACGATACCCCAGATCTCTGGCAAAAGTCACAAGCCTGGGGAGCAGATGGATTTCCAGGATTTTCGAGACGATTTTGGTGTCGGAAGAAATCGTGTAAACATTCTCGAAAACGTCAATGAACCCTTTGACGGTCCATTGCCCATCTTCACTGCTGACATATCCTTGCAACCCGTCGGCAAACTGCTCTAGCTGCGCGGCAAAGGCTTCTTTGGCGTTATCCATCAAATCTACGCTACTCCAAACCAATGGAAAACATCGCCGCCAGATCATGCTCGGAGAAGACGCGGAAGGCGATGAGCGTCTCGGAGTTGGTGATGCCGGGCACGCTGTGCATCCGCTCTGTCACCAACTGGGCCATATCGTCGTTGTTCTTCACCCGGATAATCGCCACCAGATCGAAACGGCCGCCCACCGAAAACACCTCGCTAATCCCGTCCAATTCCGCCAGACGCGCCCCGACTTCATTCACCTGCCCCGGCTCTACGTTCAGCAATACGACTGCGCTAACCATGCGTCACCTTCCTTGAGTTGATAGTTGGGAGTTGGGAGTTGATAGTCCCCATTCATCATTCATCATTCATCATTCACCCTTCATCGTTCAGCATTATACTCCGACAAACGGCCGTTTCCCCAATCCTCTTTTCCGCTATAATAAACTCCGTAACGGGCAGCCTATCAAGAAGGCAAGCAACCAATCCGCAATCCGAAATCCACAATCCACAATCGAGAAGAGGTGACTCATGAGTAAGTTATACGACCCCTTTGGCGCTCGCGCCAAACTTCCCGGAACCGGCGTCTACTACTACCGCCTGGACGCTCTCGGCGACGTCAGCCGCCTGCCCTTTTCCATCAAAGTGCTGCTAGAGGCGCTGCTGCGCACCTGCGACGACTATCAGGTGACGCCGGCCGACGTGGAAAAGCTGGCAAAATGGCACGCCGCCAAACCAGCCCAGGACGAACTGCCCTTTAAACCAGGGCGCGTTATCCTGCAAGATTTCACCGGCGTGCCGGCCGTCGTAGACCTGGCCGCCATGCGCGCCGCCATGGCCCGCCTGGGCGGCGACCCCAAGAAAATCAACCCCATCGTGCCGGTAGATTTGGTGATTGACCACTCCGTGCAGGTAGACCAATTCGGCTCCGCCTTCGCCCTGATGTACAACGCCGAGCGCGAATTCGAGCGCAACCGCGAACGGTACGAATTCCTCAAGTGGGGCCAGTTGGCCTTCCAAAACTTCCGCGTCGTCCCCCCGGCCACCGGCATCGTCCATCAGGTCAACTTGGAATACCTGGGCCAGGTGGTGATGACCCAACCCGAAGGCGAGGACACCGTCGCCTTCCCCGACAGCCTGGTAGGGACCGATTCGCACACGACGATGATCAACGGCCTGGGCGTGGTGGCCTGGGG
>CAYONK010000368.1:0-5361 GCA_964405285.1 uncultured Ardenticatenaceae bacterium | reverse complement strand
GCGAACTAGATCGCCTGTGCGCTAACTGGGTTTTGAGGTTTTTCCACATTGATTGACCCTCCTGTCTAAAAGGGAATAAGCTACCGGAAAACGGCCGTTTTCCGGTAGCGCTAAACGATACAATGCTATGCTTCGTATTCCGTGTTCCATTGCTCACGGCTTACGGTTCACGGCTTACGGAATACGGTTCTTATCGCACCAGATACGGTGCGCCAGTCACATTCACCTGCCAGACGAACGTGTCTCCATAACCCGCGCGATAACGGGCGATCAACCGCCCGCCATAAAAAGGCGTGCAATCCTGCGGGTTCGGGCTGGCGTAGTTGCAATTCTCCAGGTTGCCCGGCACGACAATTTCAAAAGCCGGCGAAACCCACCGGTTATCGCACCCATTGCTATAGCTGTTACCACCACGGAAACAACGCCCTTGCGGGTCGGTGGAGCCACCGCCAAACGATACCGCCCAGTCTGTTTGGCCCCAATTTACGTTATCCCAGGAATTGTCCGGGGTGAAGGCGATGGAATCGAAGTAAAAGACAATTGGCGGCCTGGCCCCGGAGTCCATGTCGAAGGTGCTGATGAAGACCGATTCGCCGATCATCTCCGGCCCGACGTAAATCAGAGGGATGTCCACAACGGCCGCTTCATTCGAGTTCATCGGCAAGATGCCCATGCCGAAGACGGTCGCCCCCATCGAGGAACTCGATCCGGGGTTGTTCAGGATATACAGGTTGCGGCTGTTCACGTTGCTGGGCACTTCCGCGTACCAGGGGCCGGCCCACACCTCGTAGCCATTTTCCGACGCACCGGAAAGGGCCGTTACGTCCAGGTAAACGTAGCGGTTGCCGGTCGCCGGGTCCGTCAGGATATTGGGCAGATCGTTGGCGATGCTCAACTCAAACGTCTTTTCCGACCCGGGGTCTACCGGCACAGACACCGGTTGATCAAACTTCGTCCGGCCGCCGGGCGACACCCAGCGCATATCGGTATCGTGGCTGCCATTGTCCCGCACGCCATCGCCCGTCTGGCCGGTATAGCTGGCCAGCTCAATACGCTCCAGCGTGCCATCATTATTCTCCCGGTAATAAAAAATCTGGTACAGCGTCGCCGTATTCCGGCTTAGCGTGTAAGGGCCGGTATCGCCGCACACCCCTGACGTGCCCGTCCCCCGATTTTCATCAATGCGCACGAACCAATAAGGGTTGATCTGGTCAATGGTCACCCCGGTGGCCGCATTGATCAGGCTGCTTTCCCCGGTACTAATCAGGCAGGCATTTTTCCGGTTTGTGGCACTGTCCGTACAGTTTCTCAGGTGCGCGCCGGCCGGGAAAAGCGTGGGGTTCTGGCCGCGGGCGAAGTCGGAGAAGGCGATGTAATCTTGCGTCCCATCCTTGTTGATCGAATCGGGATCGAAAATCTCAATGCGCAAGACGTCCGAGGGATAGTTGGGCGGGATGAGGATGCGATAATTGTAAGAGTAGGCCCCAGGCGCCCATTGGCTGTTAAATGGGGAGTAGGGGTCGCCATAAGCGGTGCAGATGTGCGGCCCAAAAACAGATTGGTTGGAGGTGCTGACCACCCCCTGGTCTACCCGGCGGCTGGCGTAGATGTCTGCCTGCGGGAAGTAGGCGGCCGTGGCGGTGCGTCGCAGCTCATACCTGTCCAGGCCGACCAGGCGCAGAAAGTAGAGGTCTACCGGCCAGGTGACGGTGATCGAGTATTCCGTCTCGCCAATAATGGTCGTGTCCTGGTTGCTGTCCAGAGATTGGGTGACGGTGATGGGAATGTTGTTGGCGTTGAGGAACTGCCCGGCGCGTTGATCGGCAAAATTGATCCCGCGCTGGATTTCGGTCACGCCGGCCAACGCCGCCGCATCTACGGCCGACTGCAATTGCGAACTGCGGGCGAAGATGAAGCCCACGTCAACGGCAATGCCCACGAAGGCCAGCAGACCAATCAGTGAGAGGGCGACGATGACAATGCTCTGGCCTCGTTCCGGCTGATCGGCCGCGTCCTTGCGTCGTAACTGGGTGAATAATTGTCGTTTCATAATCTCATTCCTTTCGGCTGCTGCCTTGCCTATGCGGAACCACACCGTCGGTATCCGTGTTCCGTATCCCGTGTTCCGTAATCCGTTATCCGTATTACGTAATACGGATAACGGATTACGTAATACGGATAACGATTCCTAGTTCACCGGCTGGCCGCAGGAGTTTTCCCAACGGATAAATTCCGCCATGATCCAGGATCCGCCGCCGCTTGGTGGTAAATGGTAGGCGACGAGCCGCATCACCACAAAGCCTTTGATACGGTACGCTGCATTGCTCCCACCCAGGCCATTAGCCGTTTCATAATAGAGC
The DNA here is from genome assembly GCA_964405285.1 of uncultured Ardenticatenaceae bacterium. GTDB lineage: Bacteria > Chloroflexota > Anaerolineae > Promineifilales > Promineifilaceae > Leptovillus. Next base: position 3,001 of record CAYONK010000368.1, on the reverse strand, counting down.
AGCCGCAGGTGGCGTCCCCGGTCAATGTGGCTCTGAAGCGCTGCCTGGCCTGCGGAGCTGTTCACCGTGCCTGTACTGCCGGCCACCCAGTCGCCGATGTGCATCTCGCGGTCGGATGGGTCGCCAGGTTCCACGTAGCCTCTTACTCTGGGTGAGAAGCCACCCGGATTGCAGTTGCCTGACAGGGGGCGGTAATCCCTGCTGTTGCCCGGCCAGGTTAAGGCGGCAGCCAGATCGGTGCCGCTGCTCTCGCAGACGTTCCAGGCCAGCCAGCCAAAGTTACCCGGCCCGCTGCCGTTCTGAATTTTATACACGTACCCTTCGCGCGCTTCGAGGAAGGGGATGTCTGGTAAATGGCCCCGGCTTGTCAGGCGGGCATAATTGAGCGGGGGGTTGGTGGGATAGCTGATGGTCGTGGGCCAGCGGTTGTCACCGCCCGCCTGCCCTGGGGGCAGGACAGAGCGCACCCCTTCGTGGATGACGATGGGAAAGGCGTCGCAGCCAACGCTCGTCTCGATGGCCCCGGATTCGGCGCGCATCACGCTCAGGGCGCGCACGGAATTCAGGCCCACCAGATTGGGCAAAGCATCCAGGCCGAGGATGGAGTTGATGTCGTGGATGGCGTAGACGCCGACAAATTGCAGACCCCCGGCGATGGAGGGCTGAGAACTGTTGCCCGCCTGATCAGTTTGCAGCCGTTCCAGCACTTCCTGCTGAATGGTCGCCTCGGCAACATTGTTGAAGGCTTTGGTCTGCCCCAGGCCATAGACGTGGTCGAATTCCCAGGAACCGGCGACGAAGCCGGTGCCGGCGTCGTTGACGGTGCCACGGATAGCCCAGATGTCCCAAAGGTCTTGTTCCAGTTGCAGGGTTTGGGTGACGGCGTTAAGGGCGGCCATAGACATGCCGACGTTTTCGCCGCCGTTGGCCCCAAAACGGGAGCCGACGCGGGCGGCGTTGTTGACCCGGTTTTGGGTGACGACGATATTGCTTACCTCAACCAGACCGGCAATGATGATCAGGAAGATGGGGAAGAACAGGGCCAGTTCGACCAGGCTTTGCCCCCATTGGCGTGGATGTGATGTGGGTTGTGTTTGGTGTATCATGAGATTGGCCTCCTACACGGTTTAAGATGCATCTATTACTTCCAATACGTCGCCAGATGTTGCGTCCAGGCGCATGGTAAAGGAACGGCCGTTGCCCGTAGCCAACAGAGACATCAACCACTCGGCCCGGCCGCTTTGATTCGGATCATTTAACGCCAGCGTCATCGAAAAGACGGTAATCCCTTCACGTTCCAGGAAGGCCCGTCCGCCGCCAGCCAGAAACGCCTCGATGGCGTCGTTGCTGTCCATCTGCCAGCCGCTGACGTCGAGCGGCTGCAATTGTTGGGGGGTATCGCGCGGAGAGAGGCTGGCCGCGCCATCGGCGATGGAGACAACGGCCGTTCTTCCCGCCGCCGGTGAGTAAAAAATAAAGCCCCACATCTCCTGCCCCGCCACCAGATTCGCCGCCTGCGCCCCCTGGGGCCAGGTCGCTGTGGCGTTCACCAACGTGGCGTCGCCTTGCCAGTTGCGCGTTGCCTGGTAAGCCTGCAGATAAGCATTCTTCGCGGTTTGCCCGGTCGCCTCGCGGGTGGGGGCCACCTCATAGGCGTAGGCGGCCGTCAGGGCCGACTCCTCAGAAGCCTGCCGGGTTGTCTGCCGGTTCGGCGTCAGCCAAAGTGAGGCAGCCAATCCCACCACCGCCAGCAGCAGCACCAGCAAAACCAGCCCTAAAATCCATTCCAGACGACTCATCGTCACTAAATCCTTACGCGCTATTTTCTGATGATCGGCAACATCAGCCGATAATCACTTTCATAAGCCATGAAAAAAATCTTATTTTGGTTGGTGATATTCCCGTTGCCATCATCTATGCGCGTGACTTCTTCATACGCCAGATAAGTCCAGCGATTGAACACGTCGGCCGAGGGCCGCAGCGCCCGCACAATCTCCGGGGTAATCGGCGCGCGCGCCGCGCTCCACCCGGAACAGCTGCTTTGCAGCCACACCTGCTCATTCCGCGCCACGTTTTCTTCGGTCGCCCCATCGAAAAAGACGTCAACGCAGCCGATGGTGCGCACCAGATTGGAGGCCAGGTTCACCGGCTCGATGTTGACGAAGAGCGCCGCGCCGGAAATGCCATTGAAGTTTGTCCAGCTTCCCAGATTTTGGCAGTTCCCCTGGCAGCGCATCAGGTAGATGGATTGCTGACCATAGCCGTCATCGGGGTTCAAAATGGTCGTGAAACTGACGACAAGCTGCCCGCCCTCGGCAAGAATGCGCGGCTCCTGAGCGTTGAAGGGAATCCCGCCGGTCTGGATCAGGCTAGAGAGACTGATCGGGACACTCCAGGTTACGTTGTTTGGCGTTACAGTGCCTCTCATGTATTTAATTTGGTAATAAATATCATTTGTTTGCTCTTGCCAGACAAGATGCAGATTACCGGCTGGATCCACGGTCATATGAGGTGAGACAGCAGGTTGAAGAACATTCGCGTTTGTCGCAAGATTTGTCGCTTCGGTTGGCCAGGTGATTCCGCGATCTGTAGAGCGCATGTAATAGATGCTGTAATCTGGATCGATGGAGTTTGCCGCAGCCCAGGCTACATGAAGATTATCGCCACTTATGGCAATGATAGGGCTAATAACACCGGGGAAGGATGGGCTTGTTAAGGATTCATGCATACCAACCCAGTTATTGGCAGAGTTAGCATAGGACAATGAAGTTAATACATCCCCCTCACGCCAGACGGCGTGGGCTGTACCCTGATGGTCGAAAGCGAAATGGATCTGTTTCGATTCGACCGGAGAGTTATGGATGGGAGCTGGTGTACTCCAGCTTTGGCCATTGTTGGTCGAGATTGTGTAATATGGATCGAGTGCTTTGTTTAGCGTGTCGGTGTTGTGGGAGACGAAGAGGATCATCAGCCGCCCTGGCTGGCTGGGGTCGGCCTTGAT
>CAYONK010000367.1:0-5366 GCA_964405285.1 uncultured Ardenticatenaceae bacterium | reverse complement strand
TCGCGTTTGGTCAGGCGGGAAACGGCCGTCCACGACTTCGCCAGCGCCAGCACCAGGGGCCGGGGAACGTTGACACGCCACCGGCCGATCCCGGCCAGATCGCTAATGACGCTGTTGACGGAGTTGTGGTCGAGGGATTGGCTGCAAACATGGTAGACTTCACCACAACGGCCGTTTTCCAACGCCAACGTCACCCCCTGCACCACGTCTGGTACGTAGGTGGGGAAGGTGATGCGCCTGCCGCCATCCACCTTAATGCGCCAGCCCCGCAGCGGTTCCTCGAAGAAGAGGCGGTTGAAGGCATAACGGCCGTGAGGCCCATAAAACGCCCCCGGCCGCAAGACAATCACCGGCAGCCCTCGCTCTCGCTGGTAGGAGAGCGCCAGTTGCTCCGCCTCGTATTTGGTGCGCTGGTAGGGTTCCTGGGGGTAGCAGGGGGTGGTTTCATCCAGTTCGCCCCGTTCGGCCGTCTGGCCGATGACAACAATGGTGGAGATGTGGATGAAGCGTTGGACGGAAACGGCCGTTGCTGCCGCCAACAACGCACTCGTCCCCCCCACATTCGTCCGCCAAAACGAAAGCGAATCCCCCCAAAAACGGAATTGTCCGGCGGCGTGAACCACCTGGTCGCAGCCCTGGCAGGCCGCCAACGCCGCTTCCGGGTCGCTGATGTCCTCTGTGTAGGCCAGCTCCACGCCCAATGGCTGCAAAAAACGGGTGTCGCTGCCAGGGCGCACCAGCGCCCTCACAGCATAGCCAGCGGCGCATAATTGAGGGATAAGATGACGACCTAAAAAGCCAGTTGCGCCGGTGACGAGGATCATAAAGGCACCCCAGGAGGGAATCGAACCCCCAACCTACAGATTAGAAGTCTGCCGCTCTGTCCGTTGAGCTACTGGGGCAAATTCATACAAACGCAATAACTATACGGACCTGACAGCTTTCTGCCAGAAAGCAGACTTGTCAGATGCCTCGTTGAAAACCTTTCAGGTATTGAGGCAGTATAGTTACCAGGCGCAATTCTAATTGGCAATGGAAAGAGCGTCAACATCAGAGACCTGGCAAGTTTTGCAAAAGCTGTCAGGTCCAAACTCGTCAACTACTGTGCGACACCGTACTGATGGAGCAGTTGGGGAATACGGCCGTTTTCAATCTCCGCCAGCAGCGCCTCCAGATCAGGCAAAATCTCGTTTGCCGTGAAGCGCACCGCCCAATGGTGGACGTAAGGCGTCACCGCAATGATATAAAGACCAGCATTAAACGCCTCCCACATCTCCATCGCCGTCCCCATACTCAGCTTGGGCAGATAGGCAATCAGCAAATTCGCCTCCCTGGTCTTGCGCGTCATGGTCAGGAACGTATGGCGCGCTTGTTCTTCGTCATACTGAACGCTGTTTGGATTTAAAGCCCAGGGATCGATCACTTGCACGCCAGGCGCGTGCCTGCGCAGCGCTTCCGTAATCTGGTTGCGATACGATTGGTCATCAATCTGGTTGTCGGTGCGAACACCCTGCATCACTCCGGCGAGAAATACGTGCATAGCTGGTAAGTCTTGTGGTTTTCCTGTTGGGGTCAGTCGCCTAATCGTCTTCCGGCACGGGGCGGATACCCTGGTAGATTTGTGGGCCGCCCAGCGTGCGCGTCACCACGTCAATGGGGCGCTGCACCTTTTCCGCCAGTTCACGCGCCGTCATCGGTTGGTTGGCGTTAGCCAATAAAACGCAGAAAGCGGCATCCACCAGGGAAGAGCGCGTCAGAAAGTCTGGCGGCAATTGGTTGAAGTAAGATTGAATCATGTACTGAAAACCATCCACCCGGCGCACTTCGCCCGTTTGCGGATCGATCAGGTCAATCTCCTCCATATCGGTACTCAATTCAACGTCCTGGCTGATGTTTAACCGGGTGAACAGGTAGGTTTTCAGGTCCAGGTTCGACTCATCCCACCACGAATAATCTACGTAGAACTTCGTATCGGGCGTGACCCGTTTCAAAGAAACAGACTTCAGTTTAGGGCGCGGATTACTGGACAAGGTAACTCCTCTTTCAAATTTCCTGGTTAGGAACGTGGATAAAAAACCTACAGGAGATTGGAGATTGAACCAGTCCGCAATCTCAGTTCTGTAAGTTGTTTCATTTTCGTTCCTTAGCTGCTGTTCTGCCAACGCGCGCTATCGAAGCGCCAATAATGATCGCCGACCGGCTGGAAGGCAGGATGGCGCACCAGTTCGGCAAAGACAGGCCCCGGCGGAAGGCGGCGCAGCATATTGATGGCGCTATAGAGCGTCTTGGCGTGGACGCTATTTTGCGGGTTAAGCGCGGCCAGTTCCGGGAAGATTTCGCCCAACAGGGAAGCAACGGAGCGTTGATTGCTATCGGCGCGTCGCCAAAGGGCGTCAATAGCGGCCACCACGTCTGTGCCAACGATCAACAAATCGTCGTAGCCACAGGCGACAGAGCGGCGCAGCAGTTCAAATTTAATGCGGTTGTCGGCGGCGCTGGCCAGGCGGACCCACTCGCGTTGGGCGCGGCGGCGGTCGTAGCCGATCAGCACGACGCCGGGTTTGGGGCCGGGGGCTAGGTGGACAAAACCGCCGATGGGGATTTCATTCTGTTGATACCAATCAGCCAGGCCATAAATGTAGCGATGCTCCGGGACGACCCAGCCGACGATCTCTTCGTTGGTTTCGTCGTCTATGAGAAGGACGCGCTGGCGCGGGGAGCGACCGGGGGGAAACAATGGCCGGATGCGTGAGCTAATTGGCAATGTGCCGGCGTAGCGATGGGGATACATAAGCGTGAAGACAACCGGCTGGGGAGTGGTCGGCGCGGGGACGTCCGACCATTCATCGTCGAGTTCGCGCTCTAGCAAGATGAGTTGGGGGCTGAGCAGCGCGCGGTCGTAGGCGGTGGGCTTGTAGATGAGCCGTTCGGGCACGTTCTGAACCCCATCCGGTTCCAGGCGGCGCAAGAACCAAAGGATTTGCCCTTTGGGGGCGACTTCGTCGAACCGTTTGTCTTGTTTGAGGGCGTAATTGAGGGAGAAGGCTTGAACGGTGCTGTCGAGGCCGGGGTCCATGTCGAGCATGGGCAGGATTTCGGAGACGGGCAGCGGGCCGCCATCGTTCATCTCCAGGATGGCTTCGGAGAGGTGGAGGTGGCCGACGTTGACTTCGGCCATGAGGGCTTTAACGAACCATTCGTCTCCGAGGCGGATGAAGCTTTCACGATCGCTGAGAACGGCCGTTACCACATCTTCTACCTGCGCCCCGACTTCTTGCTGCAATTTGTCCAGGTCGGCCGGCGAAAAGGCTGCCGTCACGTCGCCATTCGTCTGGTTCAGGCGATGATCCGCCTGCAATCCGGCAGCAAATTCACGGGGCTTTCCTTTGATCTCCACCACGACGACGTTGAATTTGCCGATGGTAGGGTTAAAGCCGGGCCGAACGCCGGTCACTGTGCCATGGGCGAACTTCATGGCCGGGAACACCAGCTCCTCGCCAACCTCGTACTCATCCTTCGGATGGTAAATGCGGCGGTTGGCCATCAAGCGCTCCAGGCGGTTCTTTTCCTCGGCTAACCGGTGGGCGATGATGACGCGGCTGATTTCGCTGGCCGTTTGCGGCTTCTCCACCTCCAAAAAATGGTTGTAGATTTGCTCAACGTCAGAATCGGTCAGGGTAAAAGCGGACCCCCAATAGTCCGCGCTATGGGTCTGGGCTTGTATCACATCAAACTCCTGTCGCAAGGGGAAATTATCTCCACGCTGGCGGATTATACCAATTACCGTTGACTGTGGCTACTGGTGGCTGGTAGCTGGTGGTTGGTAGCTGGTGATCAGCTTCCAGCGACTGTCAAGGAAAGGGTGTTGCGGTCCATTGCATCCCGTCTACGGCGACGCCGTGGATGCGCACGTCCCAGTGGAGGTGGGGGCCGCTGGAGAGGCCGGTATTGCCGCCTGCGCCAATTGCCTGTCCGCCGCTCACCATCTCGCCTTCGCTGACGAAAATCTCCGAGAGGTGGAAGTAGGCAGTCATCACCCCCAGGCCGTGGTCGAGGACGACGCTGAGGCCGCGCAGCCGGAGATCGCCGCTGTATAAGACGACGCCGGGCGCCGGGGCCAGAATCGGCGTGCCGATGCCCCCGGCAAAATCTACCCCGGTGTGGAATATCTCAATGGGACCGTTATTATAAGAACGGCCGTCGCCATAGGGCGCGGTAATAATGGTCGTCGTCACCGGAACCTGGAACAGCCCTTCCCAAAAAGGTTCCGGGGTGAAACGGGTGTAGATGCTGTCCAGGAAAACATCTTCGGTCTGGCGGACTTCCGGTTCGAGCAGGTCGCTCAGTTCATCGGGGATGGGGATGTATTGCACGCCGTAGTTGGCCGACTCTACTTCGAGGCTTTGGTAGAGGGGGAACCAGGGCTGGCTGCCGGAGCCGGACAGTTCCAGTTCGTACAGTCCTGCTTCGGTGAAGGCGTCCAGGCCGATCAGGGCGACGTAGCCATTGTTGAAGGGAGCGAAGCGCAGGCTCTGACCGGCAAGCTTGCCGCCAGGCAGCCCATCGAGCAGGTTTTCGACGTAGATGGAGAGGGTGGAACCCTGGCGAATGGGCAGGGGGCGGATGCGCACGTCTACCCAGGAGCCGGGGAGCAGGCGGTAGGGTTGGTCGCTGGGGATGCGCAGCCGTTGGCCGGGAAAGACAACGGCCGTTTCCAACCCATTCGCCGCCAATAGTTCATCTACCATCAGGCCATAGCGGGCAGCGACCATCAGGGCGGTCTCGCCGGGGGCGACGATGTGGGGCGCGCCTGTCAGGGTTTGCGGCGCGCCGGACCCGGTGCGGCTGGTGACGGAGATGATCTGCCCCAGGCGCAGGGTTTGGTAAGGGTTGATAAGGCGGTTGGCTTCGGCAACGGCCGTTAACGACGTATTGAAGCTGGCAGCCACCCCAGCCAGACTGTCCCCTGCCCGCGCCGCGTAAGTTGTGGCGACCGGCGTCCCTTCACGGCCGGGGATGACGAGCGGCTGGCCGACAGACAGCAGAGCGTCCTCGCTCAACCCATTGATCGTCAGCAACTCTTCCAGCGTAAGACCATAGGTGGTGGCGATGAAGGTGAGATTTTCGCCCTCCTGAACGCGATGGACAAAGGGAATGGGCGTGAGCGGCGGGGTTGCCGGTCCGGTTTGCGCCTGGGCAAGCAGGGGCAAGAACGCCAGCAGCAGCCCCAGAACCAGCAACAGGCTAAAGCTGGCACGTTGATATGGTTTTAGCATAAGCATAAGCATTTTAGAGTAGATGGGTTCACGGATCACGGCTCCGCAATCTTCTCGAAGCGTAAATGGTCCCCAACCTGGGCCTGATCG
>CAYONK010000366.1:0-5373 GCA_964405285.1 uncultured Ardenticatenaceae bacterium | reverse complement strand
CGCAAAAGTTCAACAACTGCGGCCCGACCAACCTCAGCATAGTCCTCAACTACTACGGCGTCGCCGACGACCAGTTCGACATAGCCGCCATCATCCGCCCCACCTACGACGACCGCAACGTCTCGCCGGAAGAGATGGCTTATTACGTCAACGAATTCACTCCTTTGCGCGCAGCGCTCCATCGCGGCGGCGACCGGGAAACGCTGCAACGGCTGCTGGCTGCTGGCTATCCGGTCATCATCGAAACAGGGCTGCTCCTCAGCGAGCGTGAAGGCTGGATGGGCCATTACCTCACGCTGATCGGCTACGACTCGATCAGGGAGCATTTCATCAGCCTGGATACATTCCGCGGCCCCTGGGATGGCAGCGGCCGGGCAGACAGCTTTGCCTGGATCGAGGAGTATTGGTTCCACTTCAACAACGCTTTTCTTGTGGTGTATCCCGCGGAAGCCGAGGCGAAGGTGGCTGAACTGGTGGGGGTAGAGCGGCAAAATCCGCTGACGATGTGGCAGTTGGTGGCCGAGCAGGCCGAGCAAGCGACCCGGCGCGAACCAGAGAATGGCTTTGCCTGGTTCAACCTGGGCAGCAGCCTGACGCGGCTGGGGAATCTAACAGGAGAGGCGGCTTATTACGCCAACGCAGCGGCCGCGTTTGACCAGGCGCGGCTGGCGGGGCTGCCCTGGCGGATGTTATGGTATCAGTTTGAGATGTATGAGGCGTATTTGGGAAACGGCCGTTACGAAGACGTCCTCACCCTCACCGCCGCCACAGCCCAGAGTGGCGGCGCCTACGTCGAAGAGACCCATCTCTACCGCGGTTATGCCCTGGTTGCCACCAATCAGCCCGAAGCCGCCCGCGCCGCCTTCAACCAGGCCATCAGCCTCAACCCCAATTCCGCCACCGGGCGAGCCGCCCAGGCAGCCTTGTCGCAGCTCACCGGCGACGAATAGATCCGCGGCGTGTGGCAGAAAAACAAAAAGGGGTCATGCGCGGCGCATCTTCAGATGCAGGCGCATGACCCAAGAACATTTTCACAACCCTAATGGCTTGGGGTATAGCGAACTAATGGAGGTAATTCGGGGGCTGGCTGCGGGGCAATTTTCGCTTGACACGCCGCAGCCCCTTCTGCCGATTACGATAAACCGTCAGGACACGCGGCATTTCTCGGCTGATAACGACCGTTGTGCCTTCCAGACGACCGTACTCCCGCAGCAATTCGTCAGGGATGTCGCATTTGCGCAAGTAGAAAAAGATGGCCCCAGCGCGGTAAAATCGCTCGCCGTAATCCAGCACCAGGAGAATGTCATCTAGCGAGAGATTGCGCTGCGCCATGCGCCACTCGGCATGATGTGTCAGCACATCTGCCCAGGAATCGGCTAAGTTGTTCAAGGCCGTCTCCATTCCCATCGCGCATCTCCTTTGAGTTATTTATAAGAGACGGCCGTTTCCCCTTCAATACCACATCAGAAGTACAATACAGGTGGGCAATAACCCAAAAGTATTAGCGCCGCTCTTCACCCAGGCGAAACATTAATAACGGCTGTAAAATCGGCGCACACGCTCCATAAACTGTTCGTCACCCAGGCCGCGAAACGTATGCGGCTGCCCATTGTAAATAAAGCATTCTAGCGGATGGTCCCGCGCTGCCAAATGAGCGCACAAGGCTTCTGACCAGGCGACCGGGACAGTGGCATCGGCGTCGCTGTGGTGGACGCTAATGGCGGCTTGGAGACGATCCAGGTAATTGATCGGCGAGATGGCGGCCAACGCTTCTGGTGAGGCGGCCAACTCAAATTCACCCCGACGGCCGTTCGACCATTGCTGTATCTGGGTGTAATTAAGAACTTCGTCACCGCTCATGGAGGCGTAGAGAACGGCCGTTTTCACATAATCCGCATTGTTCACCACCGCCACCCGTAAGGCGATCCCGCCGCCCATGCTGTGCCCCCACAAATGGATAGTGTCCCTGTCTGCCCGGCGCAGCACGCCCAACGGATCCTGGCTCTGCTCACGCACGATGGCGATCAAATTCAACACGTCGGTGGCATAACCAATTCGGAATGGGTCTGGCCCGCTGTCTGAGGGTGGATAGTTACGCAAATTAGGGTGGATGACAAAATAGCCCGCCCTGGCCAGGTCGTCGGCATAGCGGCGGGTATAGGCTACCGTCTCATACTCTTCCGGCGGCACATACCCGTGCAGCATAATCACAACCGGGAAACGCTCGCCCTCCCGCGGCACGTTCATATACCCAAAAATCGTCAGGTCGTCGCTTGGATAACGAATGAGATACCGGCTGAAGGCTTCATTTTGCTCCAGCGTCTCCTCTATTTGTAAGAAGCCGCCGCCATAGCTGCGGGCAACCAACGACTCGATGGTGAGAGCCGCGTAAGGGTCCGGCGTCGCGTCGGCAAATGGGGGCGCGGTGGGTGAAGGGAGCAGGGTGGGAATTGGCGTTGGCGTGGCGGCAACGGCCGTTATGGGCGTTATGGGGGCTGTCTCTGTGGCGGTCGGGATGGTCGCAGACGTGGGTGGAGGGGCAGTGGGAGAAGAGAGAGGAAGAACGGCCGTTTCCGTCAGGCCTGGCGGCGCTGATGATGTTGGGGGTGGAACGGCCGTTTGTCCACAGCCAACCAACCCCAACAACACAAACAGGGGAAACCAGCCAACCTTAAATACCAACCAGCTCATATCGCTCCAAAATACCTGCGCCTGAATGAAAAAATGACATCGGCCGAGGGCCGATGCCATTTCATTTGCCTGGCTTACGTGTCAGGAGGGGAGCACGTAAGCCGTACAACTTTCGGGCAATGCGATACGAGGGAAAGGGGAACATTACCCTGAACTTGATCAGGCGTTCCAGTCGTGTTTCTCGTGCCAGTTTTAGGGGGGAGGAAGTTTTTTCCCTCGCATTAACCTGATCAAATCTGCCTGTATCATATACTGAATCTATAAAATTGTCATTAGATTTTTGAATCTGATACTGCTTACTCAGAATCTTTTCAGGAAACTATCGGAGCGCTTGCGTCAAACTCGGCCAGGTTAATGGACGCTTTCAACAAGTCCGTTTCCCGCTCAAAAGCAAAACCTAGCTTCTGGCTGATGTGGCGCATGCCCCGATTCTCCGGCAGCATATACGCCACCACCGTCTCAACCCCTTCCTCTTTGCCTACCACCAGCAGATGGTGTAACAACTGCGTGCCAAGACCGATTCCCTGGTAAGCGTCGCTCACCACAATCGCGTACTCGGCTTGCTGGTTGCCGGGCGTTCGGCTGAGGCGGCCGGCCGCCACAATCTCTTCCTCACCCGCCTCATTCTTACGCGACACCACCAGGGCGATGGTCCGATCGTAGTCCACAAAGCAGATGCGCGTCAGCCGTTCGTGCTGCACCCGTTGATCCAGGTTGAAGGAGCGGAAATAGCGCAAATAGACGCTCGTCTCCGACAACGACTCGTGGAACTTCACCATCAATGGCTCGTCCTCCGGCCGGATCGGGCGGAACGTGAATTCCTCTCCATTGTTCGCCTTGCAAGTGAGGATGTGGCGCGTCGGATAGGGCCGGATCGCCAGCCGGGGCAAATCCTCTTTCTTCGTCTCCAGGTCATACAATACCACCCGCGCATCCAGGGCGATGAGGTGATCAGACGACGCAAACAGTGGGTTGATGTCAATCTCTTTGATCCAGCGCTGGTCCACCACCAACTGGCTGAAGCGCACCATCAAATCTTCCAGTCCGGCCAGGTCCACCGGATCGCGGCCACGAATGCCTTTGAGCGCCTCGTAAATCTTCGTCCGCTCCATCATCCGGCGGGCCAGCGTGGTGTTTAGCGGCGGCAAACCAAGAGCGCGATCCTTAAAGATTTCCACCAACGTGCCGCCCGTGCCAAACAGCAGCACCGGGCCAAACTGCGGGTCTGGGCTGCACCCTAAAATCAGCTCATACCCTTCCTTTAGTTTCAGCATCGGTTGGACAGTAACACCCTTGAAGTCATCGGAGCTGAATTTTTCCGAGACGGAACGCTCCATAGAGTCATAGGCGTAACGCACTTCATCGGCCGTCATCAGGTCCAGGCGCACCCCGCCTACGTCTGTCTTGTGAGTGATGGTCTCCGAATTGAGTTTGACCACCACCGGATAGCCGATCTCCTCAGCGACAGCAATCGCCTCATCGGCGCTGTTCGCCAGCCGGGTGGTGACGGTGGGGATGCCATACGCCTCTAAAACCTGTTTCGATTCGTATTCCGTGAGAATGGTGCGATTGGTGGCGCGAATGTTGTCAAGCATTTCGCCGGTGAGGAAGCGGCGGTACGCCGCCTCGTCCAATCCGGAAGACAGCGACGGGGTCTCGTAAAGGCTCTCCAGGCGGCGATTGTAGCGCCACATGTAGTTGAAGATCCGGGCAGCCGTGTCCGGGTGAGCAAAGGTGGGAATGTTGGCCCGATTGAGGATGGCCTCGCCGGAAGCCACATCTGCGCCGCCCATCCAACTGGCGAGAATCGGTTTGCCAAAGGGGTATCCGGCCGGCCGGGTGAATTTGTCTTTGATGAATTCGGCCGTTTGCGTGGCGTCGGTCATCGCCTGCGGGGTGAGAATGACCAAAAGACCGTCGCTCTGCGGATCATTGGCGATGATTTCGATGGCTTTGGCGTAGCGGTCCGGCCCGGCATCACCCAAAATGTCAATCGGATTACCGTGGCTCCAGGCGGCCGGCAAGATGGCGTCTAGCTCGGCCATTGTTTCGTCGGAAATGGGAGCCAACTGGCCGCCGCCGGTGATCAGGGCGTCGGTGGCCAACACGCCAGGGCCACCCGCGTTTGTCACCAACGTCAGGCGTGGACCCTGGGCGCGCGGTTGCTTGGCCAACACCTCGGCCATGTTAAACAGATCGTCAATAGATTCGACGCGCAACACACCGCAGCGCCGGAAAGCGGCCGCCAGCACTTCATCGCTGCCGGTGAGGGAGCCGGTGTGGGAAGCGGCTGCCTGGGCGGCCGCTTCGGTGCGGCCCGGCTTGATGACGATGATCGGCTTGGTGAGGGCGACTTCGCGGGCAGCGGAGAGGAAGGAGCGGGCGTTGCCGATGGTCTCCATATAGATGACGATGCTCTTGGTCCGTGGATCGTCGCCCAGGTAGGTGATGAGATCGCCCCAATCCACGTCGAGCATGGAGCCGATGGAGACGAAGGCGCTAAAGCCGACGTTTTCGCGGAAGCTCCAATCGAGAACGGCCGTGCAGAGCGCCCCGCTCTGGCTGATGAAGCCGACGCTGCCGGGATTGGCCATGGCGCTGGCGAAAGTGGCGTTCAGTCCGGAGATGGGATTCATCACCCCCAGGCAGTTGGGGCCGATGATCCGCATATTGCCCCGGCGC
>CAYONK010000365.1:0-5377 GCA_964405285.1 uncultured Ardenticatenaceae bacterium | reverse complement strand
CCAGGGTGTCGCGGGCGATGGGCATGCCCGCCCCCTCGCCCTTCGCCCGGCCGCTGTGGAAGGCGGCATACAGATGGGCGCGGAATTCGCCGATGCCGCTTAACAAGGCGCTCAGGGGCAAGGCCACCGGCCGGCCGGTCAGCCGCTCCACGCCCAGGGCGGCGGCCACCCGCCCCGCTGAATGCAGCCAGAGCCGCTCGTGCTTGTCCCGGGTCCAGAACACCCCTTCTCCGGCCCGCAGCAAGTTGCGCAGCTGCCGTTTTCCGCAGAGGTAGTTGGCTGAGGTTTTCTGGGTAAGTTGTTCTCTTATAATGTCTACACGAAGAACACCGCGCCCCTCAGGGTCGAGGTGATGGCACATCAGCCAGAGGCGGCCAGGGGCTGCCCGCTCCGACCGCAGCATCCCCAGACCGATGGCCGGATAGAGCTTGACCGCAGCACCGATTCTATCTTCGTCGGTCGGCGCCTGTAGCCCCGCTGTGCTGGTGGCGCACTCAACTGTTGTCGCAGGCTGCTTTAGGCCAGATAGGTGCGCCGACTCCGCTTCAGTCGGTCGGCCGAGGCTCCAATGACGGCGCAAAACGGCCGTGACCGGAGCGCTCTCCCACCCTAAATGAACTGGCAAGCCGTTTCCTGGATCTACTGAGGGAGAGGCAGTGAGCAGCGGCGACCCTGCAGCGGAACAAGGCAATGCTTCCGGGGGTACGTCCAGCTGAGCAGCGGCACGCTGCGCCCGGACCTCATCTCGCAGCTGATAGAGCCGTTCATTGGCCAGCGCCAATCGCGCTGAAGGCGCCGTCGTAGAGGCATCCATGACCGATGACAGGCGGCAGGAAGCATCAAATACACATGCTAGAACACGTGATCCATTGACACAGGGATCCGCCTGTGCTATTCTCCTGATTGACTAGGCCGCATTGGGAATTTAAGATACAAATTCCCCCTCCCCACTTAAGGGGCTCTGCACTGCAGGTGGTGACACACCAAAAGGCAGCACATCATGCGGTTGTATGACGATAATACGGCAAGCAAAGCGAGTGGTGACACACTCGCTTTTTGCTTCCAGTCGCCGAAGCTACTGCCTGGTCAGGTACGACCGGGTGTTTGCCAACCCACACCGGCGCTTCTCCGGCCACAGGAACTGCTTGAAGCAATCCCCACTTCGACGCTATACACAGGTTGTTACCGTCCGGGACAAGGTCTCCTGGTAAGGAAGAGATTGACACGGAGATCGCTCCGTGCTACTCTTAACCTATCTAGGAATCGCCAGAAGGCAAACAGACCCCCTCCCCATAACAGGGGCTGAGTACTCAAGTGCGGCAAACACCTGAGCAGACAGCTATGCGATTCCGAAACCATGTCAATCAAGCGATGAAGCTAAGTGTTGTGACAGACGCTTAGCTTTTTCGCTTTTTGGCGGTAAGCCGCCAACCTGTGGCCGCCAAGCGAGTTGACGGGCACAAGTTCGTGTCTTACCGGTATCCGGCACCCCAATGAAACAAATCCTGATCCACTTGTTCAACATCAACTAGACGCACGCCTAGCGCATTCCATGGCTTGCCTTTGGCGTTTTGCTGCGCCAGCTTCGCAAGCTGAGTCTGTAATGTCGTTGCCCATTGACTAGAGGAGAACCCGACATAATAGACGCGCCACGTCCGGCCGTCACCGGGCACAATCAGAGACGTCTTTTTGATCAGATCTTTCATCGACTGCAACATCTCCTCCTCCGTGGCCGGGTTTTCTGTCCAGTCACAAACGGCGAGCGTCAGGTTGGCGTTTAGCCGGTCAACTCCTACCAGGTCAATCTCTTGCGAGCGATGCCAGAAGCCGCCCACGTTTTCCAGGGAGAGGGGCAGGTCTCCGGCCAAACTCGAACGCAGCAACCATTCGGAACACAGTTCGCGCCAGGTGAAGATTCGAATAAAGTCAGGCAGTTTCTCCAGGATATCATCCATCAACTCGTTTTGCGCCCCCAGGGCCAGTTTCGACTGATAGGCAGCCAGGAAATGGTAGTAAAACCGCAGGTAAGGATCGGTAACAAAATAACGGCCGCGCCGGGAGTTGCCTTCGTCTTCAGTAACCGGCACTTCACGTTCCACGAAACCTGTATCGCGCAGGGTGGCCAGATAAGAGGTGATATGCCCTTTCGAGAGGCCGGTCCAGGTCACCATGCGCCCGGTCGTGTGAGCGCCATGGACCAGAGCGCGCAAAATAGAAACGTAGTTGTAGGGATCGTTGACGAAATCTTTGAGCAAAAACGCCGGCTCATCCATCATCCACAAGTTCGAAGGCAAAAGTTGCCGACGTAAGTTTTGCTCAAAGGACAGATCGGGCGACAGCCGCTCCCAGTAAGCCGGGATACCTCCCCACACCGCATAGACCGACATGCGCTCGCGGGCTGAATACTCCGGGAAGAAAGAGCGCGTGGTCCAGAAAGGCATACGCATGAGACGGATATGGGCCGTGGTTCGGCCATACAGGGGGGCATCATAGGCCAGGATCTGCTTCTGCATCATGCCCATTTGAGAACCGGAAAGGACCAGCATCAAGTTGGACTTGCTCAACCACTGATCCCACGCTCGCTGCAAAATGCCGATGAACTGCGGATTGACCGCCATCAGGTAGGTCACTTCGTCAATAAATAAGACCAGGCGCTCTTTGGCGGCCATTTTGGCCACTTCCCGAAAAGCCTGGTCCCAACTGGCAAGGGTATACTCTTGGGGCGCCGGCGAGTCTGGCGTTTCGTAATTGTAGAGGGCCTGGGAAAAGGAACGAAGTTGTTCCAGCGAGGAAGTCGGATCGGCTACCCAATACAGGCCCCGCCCCCGTTCTTGCTTGAGCCAATGGGTTAGCAAGCGCGTTTTGCCCACGCGGCGACGGCCGTATAAAATGAGAAACGTCGCTCGCGGGGAATGCCAGAGATCTTCCAGCACTTCCAGTTCCGAACGACGTCCGATAAACTCTGTTTCACTCATAACGCACCCGCTATACCAACTTAGTATAATCCAAAATAGTATCTTTGAGATTATACTAAATGATCTAGACGGGTTTGTCAAGTGGTATTGTTGTGTTTTTTCAACATACAGTTTACTACCACAACAAAACTTTCGCAAGGGGATCGGCAAAACTTCTTTTCCCACCCCACCCGGCAGGGACCCAGACCTATAGGGCCGTTGCACAGCCAGCCGCATAACTTTACCCTGGCCAGTAGCCGGTAGACAACAGCTGCTTAAAACAGACATCAGTTCGCTGCCTCAGGCGCTACTGTCTGGCCCAGTTGGGCCAACCAGGACACAGGGCAAGCCTGCTCCTCGTAGACAACCACGCCCTCGCCCCGACGCAGCAGAGCCAGGTTTTCGCTGAGGCGGGCGTCACCACGCAAAAAACGCCGCGCCAGCATCTCCTGGTGGGCCGCAGTCGTTTCCACCAAGACCGTTGTCTCGCCGGACAGCAGCGGACCATTGCTGATGAGCGCCTGCGACTGCCGGGCCAAACCGCTGACCAGACCATCCTTCCAGGAGTATCCGTGAACGATAAGTCGCGCTGACGGCCAGGCCAGCGCCATCAGGAGCGCAGCATGAAACAGCATCTGCCGCTCCCAGTTCGTGGTGCGGCAGGTGAACAGCAACGCTCTGGTAGAGAGATCCCTGAAATGATCTACTGGCCACTCCAGCCATTCGCGCAGATACCGACTGGCGGTCAACCGGCCAAGCGCCAGAGTCAGGCTCGACACGGCCGAGTGCATCCCCTGCCGTTCGGCTTGCTTCAACCATCTTTGCAGCGCCGGTAGGTCACGTATCCCAGCTTCATAGGCGGAGGCCAACAGTTGCACACCCCGCGGATGGACGTTCATCGCCTCAAACCAGAGTCGCCAACGCTGTACGGTCTGGGCGCCGGATTCATCAGGCATCGGCGCCAACGGGCTAAATCCGGTGACTAGCGATGGCCCATCCAGGTCCACGTAGATCAGCTTTTCGCCCAACAGCCGGGTGATGGTCTCCTTACGCTTAAGCTGCGGAACCACGTCACCGCGCCCATCCAGCACAATCAGGCCGGCTGGCTGCAAAGCTGCCATTTGGGTTGCCAGGTGAACCACCCAGTCGGCCGCTGCCTCGGCCCGACCGTAAACGTTCACCTGCCCGGCGACATGCAGCGGCGCGCCTTGAGGTGTACGGCCCAACAACCAACGGTCTGGGTCGGGGGCGGCAGCGACCAACGAGGCTGGCGGCAACTCAGGCCAGAGCGGCTGCCGACTCAGGCCCGGTGGTGGTGACGGCATCTGCCAGCTGGCGGTCGCAGCGCCGTGTTGGGCCGTTCGTGATCGCGGCAGATAGTGACCCTGACCCGTCGGCTCGGCGATCAGGGTGACAAACAAAGCCTCCCCGACCAGGTGGGCAACAAACTCTTTATCCCAGGGTAATGCGGTCATGGCCGTCATCGGTTGTGGCGCAGGAAGAAGCGCCTGCATCGGCTGCGGGGAGAGCAAACAGTGAAAATCGGGCGCCATGCGCTGCAACAAACGCACATGCGTCTCCGGAACACCCAGGTACAATTGGCTCACAGCCTTTCCCGGCCTGTAGTATAGAGCGACTCGACCGCAAGCCTGCGGTCGGGCCAGCAGATGCAAACAACGCCTGGCGCTTATCGCCTCCTGGTAGCGCAGGCGGAACCAGGCCAGGCTCGCCTCCCATTTCAGCCGCGCCGGCCGTTGACCCAACAGATAGGGCAACATCAGACCAGCTCTTTCCAGAAATCATCCACATCGTCTTCCCCCTCGACCGGTAAATCGCTGGCCACCAGCTTTTGTTCCTGCTCCCGAATCATCACTTCAATCATGACCAGCGACCAGCGGTTGAATTTCATCGATAACGCGATATTGTCCGCTTCCTGCTGGCGAAATTGGTCCAGTAGTTTGTTGCTCATTCGTCTCGTAGCCCTTTCGTCTGGTAGTCTTTGAGTCTGGTGGTCTGGCAGTCGCACGCTCTTCCCCCGACTCTCTGACCACTCGACTAACTCCCAATCAGATACTCCGCCTCAATCGGCCGCAACTGAAAATACACCATGTCGGCTTTGCCATTGGCGCGCACTACGGCCATGCCTTTGCCGTGCCGGTCATCGCTGCCCATGCGCGCCAGGAATTCGGCGTGAGAAGGCAGGATCTCGTCCTTGTAATGGTCAGCCAACCGGAAGGCGGCGTCCCGCTTCATACCAAAGGCAATCGTCCAACTGACGTTGTTGATGATAAACTGTCCGGCGGTGACGTTGGTCCCTGTAGCCATAGATTCAGCCTGCGCCCCTTCCACGCCAATAAACGCTTCTAAATCCTGGTCAATCATCACCACCGCCGCGCCAAAGGTGCGCACCGTCTTGACCATGT
>CAYONK010000364.1:0-5380 GCA_964405285.1 uncultured Ardenticatenaceae bacterium | reverse complement strand
GGGTCTTTCGGATCTCGTGGGGTATCGCTAAATGTAGGGGCGGGTCTTGTACCCGCCCAGTCGAGGGCGACCACAAGGGTCGCCCCTACATCTGGTGTCAACCCCATGAAACCCTGAAGAGCCAGAATGATTTCGGAGACCAAGATAGAAATGAGCGTGACTAAAACATAGGAAATGGTCATTTGCCCTAATTCCTGCCTGGTTGCAAGCGAGGCATGAGGCCCAAGAACAAAGCTGGTGGCAGGGGACTTCTCTTCACCAGCTTTGCTCTTGGGCCTTCAACCAGGTAAGCCCTTACTGCCAATCGAACGTGGCATCCGCATCCGGATGAACGGGAAGGTGATGGTCCCGGTTGGGTCTCGGACGGTCAACCCATCGGGCGCTGCATCAACGGCCGTTACGACACCCACCTCAACCCAAACCTGCGTTTCACCACAGTAATGCCCGTGAGTTTCAACAGTCTCCATTTCCTGTGCATGAATAAAAGCGAACAAGTTATTCATGACTGAACCTCCTAACTCCTTATTCGATATAACCTACCTACATTGACTTACTTTGACTTTGTCGATTAAAGTGTGTACACAACTACGCCCATTACAGGCTTGGGCACAGACAAAACTTCCAGGGTTTACCGACAAAATGGAGTGGGGATTCTCCGTCTTTGTATTCAAACTTTTGTACTAGTATTCGTAGGCCAAAGCTGGAAATGCTGCACGGCTCGCCATTTGTATCCGTGGTACGTGGTGGCAGATAACGGCCGTTTTCCGCGCTGACGGGCAACGGCCGTTTTTATGTTATACTGAACCCCATGGTCAAAGACGGCGCTGACAACAACCGCTTACTTTCAGGCCATGCGAACCAGACCGGATCGGGCGGTTATTGCCGATGAATGGGTTTTGGTCGTCATCAATCGCCTCCAACCTACAGCCAACACCGATTCCCGCACAACCGCTTCAATATCAACCGACTCAACCTCCTTGAAAAACTCATACCCCCGATAGAAATCAGGGTTGACACCAGATGTAGAGACGGCCCTTGCGCTCACCTTTGACTCGACGGAGTACAAGACAGGGCGGGTACAAGACCCGCCCCTCCATTTGGCGATACCCCACGAAATCCTAAAGACCCTCAAGTATTAAGGTGCATTTTGTCCCTATTGAGCCATATCCCAAAGCGCCTTAACAGTTTGGGCGGCTACTTCCGTGTAACCGTTTAGACCTGACAGATTTTTCTCGTTCAATTGAAAACGCATAAGACCAGAACCTGTCGGTCTTTGGTGAGACTGAACGCTTACCTTACGCTACCGTAAGACAAGGAGGCTTCAAATGCGAGATGTTAAACTGAGCGCATTGCGCATCGGCGGTTTATACATTCTGGTAGCGTCATTGTGGATTATTTTCTCAGACCAGATTGTCTTTGTAGTCTTTCAAGACCTGGGCACAAACGCGGCCTGGCAAACCTATAAGGGGTTGCTTTTCGTTGCCATCACCGGTTTAGGATTGCTCATTGAAAGATATTACTCTGGCAAAACGATATATCTGGCTTCGCAACGGTTCAAGTGGGTGGTGGAAAACATGCCAGACGTGATCGTGATCTACGATGCCGACTTAAGAATCCAATATATCAACATGGCCGCGCGTACTCTCGCCAATCGCCCGGAATCTGACTTTATTGGCAAGCGGGATGAAGAAATTTTGCCGATGTCCCTCGTCGAGACCTATTTGCCCACGCTGCAAGAAGCATTAACGACAAAAAAGACACGGTCAGCGGCGCTAGACGTGACACTGCCAAATGGAGAGACCTTCTACCATCAATATACTTGCGTCCCTCTAGTGACCGATGATGGCGAGGTGCGAGAAATTTTAAGCATCAAACATGACGAGACCCAACAAATGCGGTCTGAGGAACAGTCCCGGTATCATGCTTTGTTGCAAGAGAACATCTCAGATGCCGTTATCGGGACAGACCTGGATTTTCGGGTAAAAGCCTGGAATAAAGCGGCAGAAACAATCTATGGCTGGTCGGCTGAGGAGGTGATGGGGCAGCGATTGGACCAATTGCTCTCGCCGGAATACGAAGATGTAACGCCCGAAGAGGTCATGGCGCGTTTCTTTATGGATGGCTTTTGGCGGGGAGAGCTTGTCCAGCGTGATCGGTCGGGCAAGCGAATTTGGATATTGCGCTCGATCAACTATGTCTATGATTATAAAGGGCAGCGGGTTGGCGTGGTTTGCGTGGGCAAAAACATCACGGCGCGCAAGGAGGCGGAGAAGAAGCTGAAACAGCGCGCCCGGCAGTTGAGTATTCTGCATGAAATTGATCGGGTTATCCTGGCGGTTCAACCGGTGGATTCGATCTTGCATACGGTGTTGGGATTTACCCGCGAACTGATTCCGTGTGAACGCGGCAGTGTGGCGTTGTTGGACTACAAACGGCAAGAGTTGGAGATTTTTGCGGTGCATCAGAGTGAGACAACGGCCGTTTTCCCCATCCGCCGTCTCCCATTAAACCTCCAACAGGAACAAACCTGGGCGCAAGGAAAATACACCCTGATCAACGACCTCTGGCAAACACCCCCGCAGGACACCGCTCACTATACACTCAACCAGGCAGGGATTCGCTCTGTCCTCAACGTGCCATTAATCGCCCAAGACAAACTCATCGGCACACTAAACCTGGCAGACACCCAGCCCTCTCGTTTTTCGTCCGAAGACGTGGAAATGGCCCAGGCGTTAGCCGTACAAGTATCTGTCTCCATTGAAAATGCCCGGCTAGTGGCCCGCCTGGAGCAAAAAGTAACCGAGCTAGACACCCTCCATCAGGCGAGCCAACGGCTGCAACATGCCTTAACAACCGAAGCGCTGGCAAATGAAATCATCCATATTCTGGAAGAGGTGCTGACTTATGAATATGGCAGCGTCTTACTCGTTGACGAAGAAGGCAAGCTCGTTCCATTTGCCTTTTCGCTGCCCGGCCAGGCGCTCAACGCCCAGGACCTGACTCAGCTCACAGCGAGTGATCGGCGCGTGGACAAGGGGATTGTGGAGTGGGTTGCCCAACGCGGCGAAAGCGTCTGCCTGGGCGATGTCCGGGCAGACCCGCGCTACAACCCTCGGCAAGAAGATATTCAGTCTGAATTATGCGTTCCTTTACAGGTTGGCCGACACATTATCGGGGTCGTCAACATCGAAACAACCAGACCCGACGCTTATACAGCAGAGGATCAACGGCTACTAGAGACGCTGGCGGCGCAAATGGCCGTCGCTATCCGAAATTCTCAACTATTGGCGCTTGAGCGGGATTCGCAAAGGCGGCTGCGCCAACTGGCGAACTATTTGCAACAAGCCCTGGAAGCAGAACGCGCCCGCATTGCGCGGGAAATCCACGACGAGTTTGGGCAAATGCTGACAGCTCTAAAAATGGATGCCGTCTGGCTGCGGAAGCGCCTGCCGCCCGATAGAGCAGAACTGGCTGGCAAAACGACGGAAATGGTCGAATTGATTGACACCGCTGTGCAGACGGTACGAAATCTGGCTTCTGAACTGCGCCCAGGGCTGCTAGATGATTTGGGGCTGGTCGCTGCTTTGGAATGGTATGCCCAACAATTCAGCAAGCGCACAGGAATTGTTTGCGAGATCGATCTGGGTTCTGGCGATATTGGCTTGCATGAGACGGCCAGCACGGCCGTTTTCCGCATTTTTCAGGAGACGCTAACAAATATAACCCGGCACGCCAAAGCCACCCACGTGTTTATTTCATTAAGGCAGACCGAGAAGGGCTTTTTTCTGACGGTGCGGGATAACGGCCAGGGCATGGCCCACAAACAACTGCGCGGCAAGCGCTCATTGGGCATCATCGGCATGAGCGAACGGGTCCGCGCCCTGGGTGGCGCGCTAGACATCCAATCGGCTCCGGGGCGTGGAACCAGCCTGACCCTAAAACTCCCGCCAGATCCCCTGGAGGACAACAAAAATGATTGAGATCATGGTTGCAGACGATCACGCCATTGTGCGACGGGGCGTGATAGATATTCTAAGCGAAGAGCCAGACCTGTCGGTGGTGGCTGAGGCCAGCAGCGGACAAGAGGTGCTGCGTTTAGCCCGGCAGTTGTCCTTCGACGTTTTGGTGTTGGATATGGGCCTGCCAGACATGAACGGGCTAGAAGTGTTGGACCGCCTGAAAACAGTGAAGCCGCTCGCGCGCACCCTCATTCTAAGCATCTACCCCGAAGAACAATATGGCGTGCGGGCCTTGAAAGCCGGGGCGATGGGCTACCTGACGAAAGAAAGCGCCCCCCTGGAACTGGTCGCCGCCGTTCAAAAAATCGCGCGTGGCGAGCGGTATATTTCCGACGCCATCGGCGATCTCCTTGTGGAGCAACTGTTGGTGGATGAAACGGCCGTTACCCACACCTCCCTCTCCAACCGCGAATATCAGGTCATGCTCGCCCTGGCAAAAGGCAAAACCATCAGCGACATCGCGGCCGACCTCTCCCTAAGCGTCAAAACAATCAGCACCTATCGCAGCCGGATTATAGAAAAACTGCACCTGGAAACGACAGGCGACATCATCCGCTACGCCCTTCAACACCATCTCGTCGAATGAACACCCGCACAAAGACCTGACAGGTTGTGCCCTCGAAAAAAACCTGTCAGGTCTGCCCCCTACCCTGCCTCACGCAAGCCTCACACAAGCCACACGCCCGGCAAACGCCCAACTGCAAAAACCTGATCTATAGTAAGCGTGTGTCGAATTGACACATAGAAACCACAGCACAGCTTAGCTTAGACAAGGAGATTGCACAGCATGAATGCTCACACCAACCACAGGTCGTCTTTTTGGGCCATTTTAGCCCTCGTCGCTGTTTTGGCTCTGGCCATCACATCGCCCAGTTTCGCCGATGAAGTGACCGGCTCGGCATCGGTTCTGGCCGGCACGCTCAACTTAAGCGCCACAGACGACCCAGAATTCGCAGACACAACATTGAACGGGACCGATCAGACCCAAACGGACACCATCGCCATCTCGGTCGAGGACTTCACCGGATCGGGCGACGGTTGGAATCTACAGATCACGTCCACAGCCTTTAACTCCGGCTCCCACGCATTAGCCAACAACGCACTGACCATTTTAGGCGTTTCTGCCCTCTGTAACGGCGGGCAATGCACCAACCCGACGAACAATATCGGGTATCCCTTTACTGTCCCCGCCGCCGCAGAAGCGCCAGCGCCGGGCAAGTTTTTCAACGCCGCGGTGGATAGTGGGATGGGCAGCTTCACTGTCACCCCTGAGTTCCAACTCGCTATTCCGGCTGACACCTATGTCGGGGATTACGAGAGTACGATAACGATTACCCTCGCCTCCGCTCCGTAAACACGCA
>CAYONK010000363.1:0-5389 GCA_964405285.1 uncultured Ardenticatenaceae bacterium | reverse complement strand
GGATGCTTCGGAGGACCTCAGCATGACACCTCTCTTGTTAAATTGAGAATTGCTGGACCGGCATCGAGGGCCTTGCATCATCATTGTTCTTCCCCTTCCCCATCCTCAGAGCTATCCAAAGGCATAGAGATCGGAGCATCCTGCAAAATGTCGCGCACCAGGAAGGCGCGGGTGATGTCGCTGGCGTTGCCAATTTGCAGCATAGCGCGGGTATTCCCAGCCAGGGCGCGGGCCACTTCCAGACGGGCTACCTGCATCTCCCATTCCCACGCCTGGGGGTATTTTGTGATCCGTTCTTCCTTCCGCTCCAGACGCAGCGCTTCGTTCTCCGCCTCTAACTCTTCTAGTCGTCGCTGCACCTCCGCTTTTTGGATGGCTATTTGCAGCGCTTCTTTATCCCGCTCTACCTGGGCGACCACTCTTTGCCGGGCCAGGGCGTCGGCGTCTTTTTGGCGACGGATGGCCAGGGCTTGCACTTCTTGCTGTTCGGCCTGTTGGATGATGGCGAGCTGGCGGGCTTCCTGGGAGCGTAAAAAGTCGGCCGGGGGTTGGGCGAAGGTGATCTTGGTTTTGACAACCTCGACGCCATAGTTGATCATATTTTCGTTGAGGGGGTCCATGATGTTGCCGATGCTGGCGTCTACCAGGTCCATGACCTGGTAAGAGGTGATAGTGCGGACGAAGGCGCGCATGGTGTCCTGGCAGACAGCCTGGAGAACCTGGTCAAAATCTCCGGCCGAGATGTTGAAGACGAACTGGCGCGGGTCGCGGATGCGGAAGGTGAGCAGGATGTCTATGTTGGCGCGGACGTTGTCGCTGGTCGGGACGCCGATCAGGGGGACCTCGAAGGGGATTTCGCGTTGGGTGACGAGGTGGGAGACGATGAGATAGGGGGGCAGTAAGTGGAAGCCGGGTTCCAGGGTGCGCACGTAACGGCCGCCGCGCGTTAGCAGCGCCTTGGAGCCTTCGGGGATGCGCACCATGAAGGCCTGATAGACGCCGAGGATAAACAGCACGGGGGCGATGACCCCGGCCAGGCTGGTGAAGACTGGCTCATCCAGCAGGCTGGAGAGGAGGATGCCGCCGATGAGGATGCCAGCGGCCGCCAGCACCAGTTCTGTGCGGATGCGCAGCGGCTGGGTGGGGATGAGGATGATGGGCAGCTTGCCGTTCTCATCCCGGCTGGAAAAGGCGAGGGCCGCTTCTTCGAGGGGCACGCGCACCTGGGAAAGTTGACTGTATTCGATGTAATCGTTTGTTTCGGAGATAGGTGAGGTCTCTTGCTCGTCCATTTTACGCTCCAGGATCAGGCCGGTGATGAATAGTTTTGGTAATAAAGCCCTTTTTTTAGGGGGTATTCATATATCCTCATCTGCCGCCGGGCCAATTCGTTCGAGGGCGACTGACCCGGCGGCAGATTGCGCGGTGATGGTTTTTCGGTCAACAGGCGGGGCAGCGGCGGGCTGCCTGGGGGTTGGTTGGGTTGCACGCGCTGGCGGGGGGGTGTATTGGGCGGCGCTGTAGTCTGCGGCGCGGATTTTTTTGGCGGGAGGCTGTTGGCTGCGGGGTGGTGGCTGTTTTTCGACCGGTGGTTGGAGGTTGACAGTTTGGGTGACTGCTTTAGGTTGTTTTTTGCGTTTGGCGTTGGGGAATGGTTCGCCGGGCAGCAGGCCGGCCGGCCGGGGCGGTTCGCCAAACCGGCCGTAGATGTAGCGGAAGAGGTCGCGGACAACGGCCGTTACCGGGGCGGCCACGAACACCCACAAAAAGCCAAACCCACTCAGCGCCACAATCACCATGATCAACAGGGCCGGGTGAACGTCGGAGACGATCCGCCGCCGCACGCGGGGTTCGGCCGTCAGGCGCAGCAACTGCTCTACCACCAGGTAGAGGATAAGCAGCGCCAACACTTCGCTGGTGCTGTAAATCGTCAGCCGCGTCAGCAAAATCACTGCCACCACCAGGATCGGTCCGATGGTGGGGATGAGCTGCATCAACCCGGCAAAAAGGGCGGCGGCCAGTTTGAAGGAGACGCTGATCAGCCCAATGTCTTCCAGGAAAAGGAGGCCGATGTAGACAAAGAGGGTGACAAACAACGCCAACACCAGCAGCCCTTCAATAAAGGCGCGGAAGGAGCGGTCGAAAATCCGCCAGATAGCCAGGGCATCTGGCAGCCAACGCGGCGGCAAGATGCGGCGCAGCGCTTTGGCCCCGGCCTGCTGGTCCTTTAGCACCAACAACAGCCAGGCCGGGATGGCTAAAAAGCCGAGAATGAAGCCGAACGTGTTGAGTACCGTGAATAACCCGGACAAAATCATCTCTGGTAGGCGGGCATAGTAAGCGGCCACGTTGTTGAGCGTCCGGTCCGCCAGTTGTTGGGTGGTTTGCACAATGGTCTGGCGCAGCGCGGGCGAGATGCTCGCTAGGCTGTCTTCTAATTGGCCGATGAGCGCGTTTGCTTCCGTCTGGCTGGGCACGATTCGCAGGAGGAAGACGGCTTGCCGCCCCAAGATGATGCCGCTGGCGTAGATGATCAGGCCGAGGATGCACAGCGCTATCACCAGGGCGATGGCTACGGCGAAGGCGCGGGGCATGAAGCGGTCGAGGTAGTTGGTGAGGGGTAGCAGGGCGTAGGCGACGGCTCCGCCAATGAGGAAGGGGAAAAGGGCGGGCCAGGTGGAAGTGATGAGCCAGACAACGGCCGTTACCGCCGCCAGCCACAATATCCCCCGCATCAACGCAGACGGGGTAATGGAACGAACGGCCGTTGCTACCCTACCCCACGCCTCCCGCGCCCGCTGCACAGATGGATTCTCCGGCAAAGCTTTTTCTCCTGACTCCATACGCGTCATCCTTGTATGAACAAATAACTGACAATCGGTTGTTGATTGAATGGTTTATTACTTTGTTATCGAACGTGCAAACCAGCCAATCCTCCCAGAGAAACCTGATGATCGCCCCTCAGATGAACATAACTGACTGATTATAGCATGACGAGACACATCCATCTACTACCAAAACAAGACCCAGCAATTCTCAATTTAACAAGAGAGGTGTCATGCTGAGAGCCTGTGCTGAGCAGCGTCGAAGCATCCTCCGAAGCATCCCGGTCGCCTGGAAAATCCGAGGCCGTAGGGGGTGCTTTACTTCGTTCAACCTGACAGATAGATCGCCCGACCAAAAAACTGTACTACAGGCCGGGCACAATTGGTCCTCCAGACCGGTTACAGCCCCTACCTGATCCGCTAAGATAGGCAGTGTCATCGTATGGTGAAGCACATAACTAAAAGAGAGCAAAAAATGTTAAGGTGCGCGGCCGCTTGCCCCACCTTTCAAGGAGAATCTGATCATGAAAGAAGAATTCCGTTCCCAGGCGCCCACCCACGCCCTGGCCATCGTCAGCCTGGTATTGTCTATTCTCGGACTCATTGGAGTGCTGCCATTGGTTGGTTCGATTGGTGGCATCATCTCCGGCCAGATCGCCCGTAAAGAGATTCTGGAGAAGCCAAACCTGCACAGCGGTGAAGGCGTCGCCCGCGCCGGTATCGTCCTGGGTTGGGTTGGCGTGGCCCTGGGTCTGGTATTTGTCTGCCTGATCCTGCTTGCAGTGCTGTTCTTCATCCCTGTCGGCGTCAGGTCTTTCTAGGGGCGTAGACATCCGATTTCCCGGTGAAATCGGATGTCCTTTTTTGCGCCATATCTCTGGCGACGGCCCGGCAAAGCTGTTACCATCCGTACGCTATGAGCCAACCGTTCTCTCTGAGTAAGGTGCGCCAACTGGCGCGGCAGTTGAAGTGGCGGCTGACGCTGACCTATTTGCTGGTGGCGATAACGGCCGTTCTCATCGCCGCCTGGTGGGCCATCATCGCCGTCGCCATTTACCTGGCGCGAGCCTACGCCGGGCTGGATTGGTGGGCAGCGGTCGGCGGGATGGTCTTGCCCGCGCTGGCGGATATTTCGCCCAGCGCCCCTCTGCTCATCCTACCGGCCGTGCTGGTGAGTACCTACTTCGGTTTTCTCAGCGCCCGCTGGCTAGACGCCCGCCTGACCGGATTGCGCCAGGCGACAACCGCCTGGCGGCACGGAGATTTCTCGGTGCGCGTGGGCAATGAGGCGGCCAACCCGGAGACGGCCGACGAAATTGACCGCTTTGGCGAAGAATTGAACGAAATGGCCGCCGAATTGTACGCCCTGCTGCAAACGCGCCAGGAGTTGGCCACGCTAGAAGAGCGCAACCGGCTGGCCCGCGATTTACACGACTCGGTGAAACAGCACCTCACCGCCGCCGCCCTGCAAATCGGCGCGGCCGAAGCGCTGCTGCATAGCAACCCGGCGGCAGCAGAGAATAGCCTGACGGCAGCCGCCGACCTGACCCACCTGGCGCAGCGCGAGTTGGGCAGCATCATCTTCGAGCTTCAGCCGGTGTCGCTGCGACAGCAAGGGCTGATCGAGGCGCTGCGCCAATACACAACCAACTGGTCGCGCCAGTTTGGGATTCAGGCAGGGGTAGAAATGGTAGGAGAACGGCCGTTTCCCCCCGAAATCGAAGGCGCACTTTTCCGCTTCGCCCAGGAAGCCCTCAGCAACGTGGCCCGTCATAGCGGCGCAACGGCCGTTACGCTATCCTTGCGCAGCGACAGCAAAACCATCCAATTCACCATCGCGGACAACGGCCGGGGCTTCGACCCAACGGCCACGGAGAGGCGCGGCCTCGGCCTAAACAACATGCGCCAGCGCATGGCCGAACTCGGCGGTGAAGCAACCATCACCACCGCCCCCGGCCAGGGCGTCACGCTCTCCGCCCGCCTGCCTTTGAAGAAGCAACCATCTGGAGATTAGAGATTGGAGATTGATAGTCTCCAATCTCCAATCTCAGTTTTGCTAATGAGACCATCATGACCGAACCCCCTTCCATTTCCCTTATTCTGGTAGACGACCACGCGGTGGTGCGTCAGGGTTTGCGCGCTTTTTTGCAAACCACCCCCGACCTCACCGTCGTCGGGGAAGCGGCGAATGGCGAAGAGGCGCGCCGGTTGGCTGAAGAGTTGGCTCCCGACGTCGCCCTGGTAGACCTGATCATGCCCGGCATGGATGGGGTGATGACCACGCGCCAGATTCGTCAGGCCAGCCCGCGCACTCAGGTGATCATCTTCTCCTCATTTCATGGTGATGAGCATATCTTCCCGGCAATGCGCGCCGGGGCGCTATCTTATCTGCTGAAGGAGGCCCGGCCGGCCGAAGTGGCCGACGCCGTGCGTAAAGCGGCGCAAGGCGAGGCGATTTTGCACCCTAAAGTCGCGGCGCGCATCGTACAAGAACTGCAAGGAGAAAAGCCGGTCGGGATCAACCCGTTCACCGACTTAAGCGAACGAGAGTTGGAAGTGCTGCG
>CAYONK010000362.1:0-5396 GCA_964405285.1 uncultured Ardenticatenaceae bacterium | reverse complement strand
GTTTTCGCTGCCTACCAGGAGTGGCAGCGGCGGCTGGAACGGCAGCCGGTCCACTTCCTGACGGAGGCGCTGCCCGGCCATCTGGCCGAGGCGCGGCAGGCGCTTGGCGCGTATCTCAATGCCCCGGCCGATGATCTGGTCTACATCCCCAACGCCACCTTTGGCCTGAACGTCATCGCCCATTCGCTGGAATTGGGCGAAGGCGATGAAGTATTGACCACCGACCACGAGTATGGCGCGTGCGACCGGACCTGGCAGTTCTACAGTCAGAAGCGGGGCTTTCGCTACGTGGCGCAGCCGGTTTGTTTGCCCGCATCGTCCCCGGTCGAACTGGCCGAACAGTTCTGGCAAGGGGTGACGCCGCGCACGAAGGTGATCTTTTTCAGCCATATTACGTCGGCAACGGCCGTTACCTTCCCTGCCGCCGACATCTGCCAACGGGCGCGGGCGGCCGATATCCTGACAGTGATAGACGGGGCGCATGCCCCCGGCCAGATTCCGCTCGACCTGGCGGCCATCGGGGCCGACTTCTACTTCGGTAACGCCCACAAATGGCTGTGCAGCCCCAAAGGGGCCGCCTTCCTCTACGCCCGGCCGGAGCGGCAGGCGTTGCTGGAGCCGCTGGTGGTGGGTTGGGGCTGGGGAGCAGACCGCCCCTGGAGCTACGGCTCCGATTTTCTCGACTACCAGCAGTGGCTCGGCACGAATGATTTTTCCGCTTACCTCTCCGTCCCGGCGGCGATTGCGTTCCAGGCCGCCCATGATTGGCCGGCCGTTCGCCAACAGTGCCACACCCTCCTGCAAGAATGCGTCCGGCGGGTGACAAAATTAACCGGTCTGCCCCCGCTTTACCCTGCTGACGCGGGAATCTATTGGCAAATGGCGACCCTGCCCCTACCGCAGTTGCCCGACCTGCGGGCGTTCAAGACCCGTCTCTACCAGAAGTACCGGATTGAAGCGCCGTTGATTGAGTGGAACGGCCGTCATTTCATCCGCATCTCCATCCAGGCGTACAGCAGCCCGGCCGACATAGACTCCCTGCTCCACGCCCTCAGTCGAGAACTCCCCTGACACCCATCCGATAGTACCAGAGGACTACACCAAAATGTACCATAGACGAACTGTGGGGAAGAATTAAAATTCTTTACAGGTTGATATTGCTATTGGTACACGGGAATTGCCACATTTGCCACGCTCAATTTTAGAACGAGCCTGTTCATCAACCGGCAAGCTGCGTTACTTTAAAGGTAGGAAGAGTAAAAAATGTATTGGTATTCAACTGTTTTAAGCCTGTTATTACTCTTTGCTGCTATTACCTCCTCGATCATCGCATTTTCTGCCTGGAGAAGGCGCACGGTACCTGGCGCTGTCGCTTTTGCCGTCACAATGCTGGCTATCGCTCAATGGTCGCTGGCATTTTTGGCGCAAATGGTTAGCGCGGAGTTTGCTGATAAACTGGCCTGGGCTGTTTTTCAGTATGTCGGTTTGTTGATTTTGCCGGTTGCCTGGTTGGTTTTTGCCTTTCAGTACATCGGTCGCCAGGAGTACCTGACCCGGCAAAACCTGCTGGCTTTGGCGCTGATCCCGGCGATTAGCTTCCTGCTCATTCTCACCAACGATTATCATCATTTGTTCTGGCAGCAGGTGGCGCTGCGAACGGTCAGCGGTTTTCCCTTGTTAGCGATAACGCCAGCTTTTTGGTATTGGGTGAGTACGGCCTTTGTCTATTTGTGTTTTCTGGTCGGGTCGTTGCTTTTATTGACCAGCCAGCGATATGAGATTTCTTCCCTCGCGCCTCGCCAGGCATTGGCCCTGGTGACTGGGCTGCTGCTTCCCTGGTTTGGCCTGACTCTGCAATTGGCCGGATTGAACACCATTAGCCTGATGCCGTTGGCTTTTGCTTTGAGCGGTATTGTGGTGTCCTGTTATGCGCTGCGCTTTTGTTTTGTCAAACAGACGTTGCTGGCTCATCAAACCTGGCTCAATAGCCTGGGGGATGGGTTGTTGGCGCTTGATTCGGAATTAACGATTGTGGATGCGAACGCGGCGGCGGAGACGATTCTACAACGGCCGTTATCCGCTCTGCTCGGTCAACCCTTAGCCGTCGTCTGGCCGGAATTGGCAACCCAATACGCCTACGTCGCCGAACAGCCATTAGACATCGCTTACAGCGGGGCGGAATGTGTGCAATTTTACGAAGTTACACTCTCTACTTTGCTCGATTGGCGTAAACTCCCCTCGATTCATTTGCTGCTGCTGCACAACATCACCCACCGCAAGCAGCAAGAGAGCATACGCGAGGAGTTTACCCAATCGCTCGTCCATGATTTGCGTTCGCCGATCAGCAATTCCCTTTTCGCCCTACAAATGTTGCGGAACAGCCTGACCGACGAAGCAGCGTCAGCCAACGACCGAGACCTGGTTGATATGACCTTTGCCAACACGCAAAAGGTATTGAACCTGGTCAACAATATCCTCGACGTGGTGCGGATGGAGAACGATCAATTGCCGGTCCACCGAACGGCCGTTTGCCTGAACACATTGGTAGCCCAGGTCGTCAAAGAGCATCTGGCGCACGCCCAGGAGAAACAGATTCACCTGCATTACTACGTCCCGGCCGATTTACCGCCGGCCTGGGCCGATGTCGGCCTGCTGGGGCGCGTGCTGCAAAATCTGATAGACAACAGTCTGAAGTTTTCGCCGGTTGGCGGTGTCGTTAGCGTTCACGTTGCGGCGGTAGAAGGCGTCGTTGAGAGGCAGCGGCAAGTTGCGCGCCTTGAAGTTTCGGTAAGCGACGATGGGCCGGGGCTGTCGCCTGAACTGGCTCATTCAGCCTTCGACAAGTTCGTCACCGGCGAGAGTAAAGAGAGCGGCAATGGGCTGGGGCTGGCCTTTTGCCAGATGGCCCTGGCTGCTCACGGTGAACAAATCTGGGTAGAGAACAACACCGGCGCCGGCGCGACCTTCACCTTTTCGTTAACGGCCGTTCCCCACCTCGGCAAAACGCCAGACCTGGAAACGGCCGTTGGTCACGTCACCTCGCTCCCCCCTCGGCACGGCTCCTTCCTCAGCCCAAATCGCGGCGAAATGGCCGTCTCCCTCCAGTAACGGGCCGTCTGCCCCGCCTCGCAGAGAGGCCGCCGAAGCCTGGCCGTCGCGCCTGACTTGTTCCCCGAATTTGCCTAAAGCTCTTCCCCTGCGTAAGATATGCCCCTGTGAAAAGGAACACAGCCTCGGTTGCTTCCCTATTCCCACGCCGCCAAACGTCAACAATGACGAGGAGCTTATACGGTTATGTTTGATTTTGGACGTGAAGTATGTGGCGATGTCGCCGTCGCCGAGACACGCGAATGGTTGGTGACGAACGGCATCGGCGGTTTTGCCTCTGGCACGGTGGCCGGTCATCTTACCCGGCGCTACCATGGCTTGTTGATGGCTGCGCTGCGCCCCCCGTTGGGGCGCACCTTGCTGCTGGCCAAGCTGGACGAGACGGTGGAATATGACGGGGTTTATCCGGATAACGGCCGTTACTACCCCCTCTACAACAACCGCTGGGGACACGGCCAGAGCGAACCCAACGGCTACCGCTTCCTCAACCGCTTTCATTTAGAAGGGACCATCCCCGTCTGGACTTTCGCCATCGCCAACGCCTTGCTCGAAAAGCGCGTCTGGATGCAGCCAGGGGCCAATACCACCTACGTGCAATACAAGCTGACGCGGGCCACCGGCCCGCTTGGTTTCGAGGCCAAAGCCTTCGTCAATTACCGCGACTACCACAGCACCACCATCATCGACGACTGGGAGACAGACATTTACCCCGTAGATCATGGCCTCTCCTTGCAACTCGACGCCGCGCCCCACCCCTTCTACCTCCTAAGCCAGCGCGCGACCATCACCGCGCAAAACGATTGGTACGAAGATTTCTTCCTTAGTATCGAAGAGTATCGCGGCCAAAACGACGTGCAAGACGACCATCTCTACGCCGCCCTCATCCGGGCGACCCTCCAGCCGGGCGAATCGCTTACCCTCGTCGCCAGCACCGAGCCAGAGCCAAACCTGGATGGCGACGCCGCCTATGCCGAGCGCCGCGCCTATGAAGCCGCGCTGATTGCCCGGGCCGAAGCGGAAGAAAAGCCAACGGCCGTTCAACAGCTCATCCTCGCCGCCGACCAATTTATCGTCAAACGGCCGACCCAGCGGGATGAAAACGGCCGTTCCATCATCGCCGGCTACCATTGGTTCAGCGATTGGGGCCGCGACACCATGATCGCTTTGCCCGGCCTCACCCTTCACACCCGCCGCCCGGAGATCGCCGCCAGCATCCTGCGCACCTACGCCCAATTCCTAGACCAGGGTATGATCCCCAACCGCTTCCCCGATGTCGGCGAAACCCCGGAATACAACACTGTAGACGCCACCCTCTGGTACGTCGAAGCAATCCGCGCCTACTTCCGGGCCACCAACGACCGGGAACTCCTGCGCGAACTCTATCCCGTCCTCGTCGAAATTTGTCGCTGGTATCGCCGTGGCACCCGCTACAACATCCACATGGACGAAACCGACGGCCTGATCTACGCCGGAGAAGAAGGCGTGCAGCTCACCTGGATGGACGCCAAAATTGGCGCCTGGGTCGTCACCGACCGCATCGGCAAGCCGGTGGAGATCAATGCCCTCTGGTACAACGCTCTCTGCGCCATGACCGAATTCGCCACAGAATTAGGCGAAGAGCCTGGCGAATACGAGCAACTGGCCGAACAATGCCGCGCCGGATTCCAACGCTTCTGGCAGGAAAAGATGGGCTACTGCTACGACATCCTCGATGGTCCCGAAGGGCCTGATGGCAAACTCCGCCCCAATCAACTGTTAGCTATCTCCTTGCCGCACAGCCCGCTGCCCCCGGCGCAAGCCCGCTCCGTCGTAGACGCCTGCGCCCGCCACCTGCTCACCGCCCATGGCCTGCGCAGCCTCTCCCCCGACGACGCCGACTACGTGGGCTATTACGGCGGCGACCAACTCAAGCGAGACAGCGCTTACCATCAGGGCACAGTCTGGGCCTGGCTGATCGGACCTTTCGTAACCGCCCACCTGAAAGTGTATAATGATCGGACGATGGCCCGCTCCTTTATTGAACCGCTGCTGCAACACCTGGTTGCCCACGGCGTTGGCAGCGTCAGCGAGATTTTTGATGGTGATCCGCCCTTTACCCCCCGCGGCTGCATTGCCCAAGCCTGGAGCGTGGCCGAATTGCTGCGAACCTGGTATCTAACCGAAGCGGAAGCTGGAGCTTAAAGCGTAGCCACTCTTGATTGACTGACAAAACTTTTCCAACCGCGAGGAGCGCGGAGGTTTTACCAGAGAGAATCTGCGTCCTCCGCGCTCTCCGCGGTAAAAATCTG
>CAYONK010000361.1:0-5407 GCA_964405285.1 uncultured Ardenticatenaceae bacterium | reverse complement strand
CTACCTGCGCTTTTAGTACACACCGCTGTCCACCGCAGTTATGCCAGCAAGCAGCCGTAATCCATTCACCGGTTGAAACGGGGGCTAATGATGTAGCTACAGCCTGGTCCGATTCTTGAAAGCCATAATCGACAAAGCTTATGCCACCAGCCAGGGCAGCTGTACCGCCCAGAGCTGCACTCCATTTCAGAAAACTGCGCCGTGTAACGGCCGTTTCGGTGAGGGTTTTAGAGAGGAAATCATTTTCGCTCATATACGCCTCCATACATAAGACTAATTAACACGCCAATCATGGCGTACCAGTAATTCAAGGACCCGTTCACTATTATTGTTCTTCGATCCTAAGTGAACTGACAAAGGCCACCACGTCACGCAACTCTTTTGGAGTTAACTGCTGCGCCAGTTCAGGCGGCATGTCCAACTCATAGACAGCCGACCGCATCTGGTGGGGATTTTCTAAAGAATCGAAGATATATTGAAGCTGCAACCGGTTGCCCGCGCCGAACAGGGAAGGGCCAACAATGATCACGGTCTCTTCAGTTGAGTGACAACTTTGACAGTGAAGTTGGAAAACTCGTTCGCCAGCAACGGGATCGCCCTCTTCCTGTGATGCGGGGGCCAGTTGACTCAACTGCGTATCGACCGCGCCACCGACATAGGGCACGGCGGTTGGGTCGGCAGGAGTTGTTTCAGATGTACATCCTACCAAGATGAGCAGGAGCAAAAGGAGTGTAAATAAAATTAGGAATCGGCCATTTTTCATATGCAAACCCTCCGTAAGTTTTGTTAGAAATAGCCAGCCGTTGGCTAATGGTTACTGGGATAAAAGAGGGTAGACAAAGGTTGTACCACTACTGTATTTACCCTTGCCTATAGCATACCATTACCGGCCCTGACCCATATCCTTCCCTGGAATAGTCTCAATATCACCCAGGTGGGTGATATTGGCGTAATTGGTCAGACCCGATGGGTGTTCTACCCGTTGGGTGAACATCTGTCAGGTGTTATTACCGGCAGGTGGCTCTACCAGGCCCGTCTGGACCGCATAAGCGGCCACCTGTGTTCTGTTTTCAAGCTGGAGCTTTTCTAAAATGTGCCGAATGTGGGATTTAACTGTGTTGACGGTGATAAAGAGCGCATCGGCGATTTGTGGGTTGGTGGAGCCTTTGGCCACCAACTGCAACACTTCGACCTCTCGTTCGGTTAGCTCGGCAACGGCCGTTGGCCCATCAGACTGCTTGTTTGCCATACCCATGAGCAAACGGCTGGCCATGGCGCGGGTCATGGCTACTTCGTTATGGGCAACGCCAGCCAACAACTCAAAGAGTTCGGTCGCGTCCAAGTCCTTAAGCAGATAGCCGGCCGCGCCCAGGCGCACCGCTTCGTACAGATGTTCATCCAATTCAGAGGCGGTTAGCATGACCACAGCCACGTCGGGCAGCGTCTCGCGGATGGCTCGCATGGCCATCAGGCCATCCCCATCCGGCATCTGAATGTCCATCAGGATGACGTCGGGGCGAAGTTGGTGGGCCAATTGTATGGCTTCTCGCCCGGAGGATGCCTCGCCGATCACTTCGACCAGGTCATCGTGGGCGCGCATCAGGCCGATTAGGCCCTGGCGGAATAGTTTATGATCGTCAGCAATAACAACTTTAATCGTCATAGTTTCTCTCTCCCTGGCCCCCAAACACCGCTAAATTCCCAGACGAACGTGGGTCGCGTAAAACAGAAAACGATCCAGAATTTCGCTGATCAAGACGAGCAGGCAGGCAAGGTAGATGGGGGTAGTGATGGCGAGTTCGGTAAACGGCCGTTTATACAAAAGAAGCGCAGTCAGCCCAAACCAGGCAATCCCGGCAAAAAGAGTCACATACCGCAGAATGAGCAAGGGGCGATAAAGGTTCAACAAAAGCTCCAGACTAGTCAGGGCAGACACATCACCCTGGCGCAGGGCCAAAACCACCAACAGGTTCAGAACCAGCGTGATCATAGCGGTGACTCCGGCAACGACCGCCAGCCAGATAAACGTGCGCCGGATAATCCGGCCGCGCAGGGTGATCCCCACCTTATCCGAGATTTCCGACACCTTAAAATCCATGACAACCATCACCGACACGGCCATCACGCCCAACAGCACAACCGTCACCAGAAAAGAGGCCACTGTCAGCGGCGAATTCCACATCGCCTGAGTCGGCAGCAAATAGATCATCGCCATGCAATAAACGCTCACCACACCCGCCCCGATCCCGATCCAGCCCAGCGCCATTTTCAGGCGCGGGTAGCCTCTGACAAACCAAAGCAGGTAAGTTAATGCCGTCACCGACGCCAGGAAGATGGCCGTAAACAAAACTTCGCGGCTCAGCCAGGAAGTGCGGAGGTTTAGCATGGCCAACATGGAGAGATACGGCCGGCTCAAATGAAAATGAGAACCGGCGATTGCGACAACGGCCGTTACAAAAATCGCCGACAGCGGGATACGGCCTATCTCATCCATCGCCGCATACCCATGACGTCGGCCCATCGTCCACCGCATCAGCCACAAAGCCAACAGCGAACCCGTCGCCAACTGCATCAAAATAGTGTAGACCGGCAAGGCCCATTCACGAACTTCCATAAGATTTCTACTGAAATACCAGACTCTGCTTCTGCAAATTCTCTTGCTTCAAACAAGGCAACTGGCACACAACCGTCGTGCCCACGCCCATCACCGAATGAATGCCAAGCTCCCCATTGACGCTTAACGCCCGTTCATTCATCGTCTGCAAACCAAAACGGCGGCGCTTATCATTTTCCTGAAAACCAACGCCATCATCCGTCACTTCCATCAAAATGTATTCGCGCTGGTCACCCTCGCAGCGCTGCACAATATGCACCTGGACCAGATTCGCCTGGGCATGTTTCCGCACATTCGCCAGCGCCTCTTGCAAAATACACACCAACTGCACCTCAGCCATCGAAGATAGGCCCAACGCCCCCTCCACATGGTTGACAAATTGCGTCTTGATGCGGGTTTGCACCGTGAATTCATTCAAATACTCGTCAATCGCCGAAACCAGCCCCTTCTCATTAGCCAGCGTCGTGCGCAAACTGAGGATGTTCTCTCGCACATCGGCGTGGGCCAATTGCACCGCCTGACGCATCCCCTCCAATTCGCTCTGCATCGCCTCCCGCTTATCTCGCTTTAGCAATGTCTCCAGCGTCTGTATCTGCAAATTTAGGTAGCCAAGAACCTGGGCCAACCCATCGTGCATTTCACGGGCAATCCGCCCCCGCTCCTCCACAATCGAGAGCGATTGCAACTGCGAAGTCATCAAGCCATGCTGGATAGCGATCACAACCTGGTCGGCCAAAGATTCCAACCAGATGAGGTCGGTTTCTGAATAAAGGTCTGGGTTTTGCCGGGCAACCCACAACGCACCAATGGGCCTTTCATCCAGATTTAGACAGACGATAGCCACAGCCTGGGCTACCGCTACGTCACCAAAGGAAAGACCGGCAAAGCTCTCGGACGGTTCATCTGCCGGGGAGCGATATGACTTATTTTTCACCAAGCTGTGAAGGAGCAGCCGGTTTTCTATCCTGACAACCGAGTGAACCATCTCCTGGCGCATCTGGGTGGAGAAGCACTTCAACTCCATGTGGTGAAACTCTTCAGACAGAAGAGCCAACCCCATAAAATCAGAACGCAGCAGCTTCCGGCCATGTTCGACGATGTAGAGGAGGATGTCGTCCACGTCGTTCAACTCGGCAATGCGCCGACTGATGCTGGTCAGGGCGTTGGTCCAGCTTTCAGCCGCATATCTGGCGGTGATCTGCGCTTCCAGCGCTGTTTGCCTGGCGCGATCGCGATCCTCTTGCAGCTCCCGGAGTTGGCGTTGGCGGATGGCTTCAAAGACACCCAGGCCACGCATCACAAACAACGTCACGGCAAAGGCAGATAACATCCGCCAAAACTGGATCGGTAAACCCGTCACTTCGAGAACCCGATCATAGTCAAGCCAATGGGTCAGGCCATAGGGGGCATAGAGGTCCGCCTGTTCGGCGACAAAAGCGTTGTAGGTGACGCGATTGTAGTTGTAATAGGAGGCCGGACCGTGTGGCGCAGCGGGCACAACCAGCCCAACAACAAAAGCCTCAAACAGAAAGGCAACCCCGGCCGCCAGCATCAACCCCGCTACGTCCAGATAGCCTGCCTGTTTTTGTTCGCGCCATTGGCGCAAAAAACCAATACCTGCCATGATGCTGCCGGGCAGGTACAGAAGGTAACGAGACCAGATATCTATAGGGATTTCGATTGGCGAAGGGGTGATAAAGGTGGTTGAAGCGTAGGTGATGACAAAGGCGACAGGCACGATCAACAGGCCGGGAATCAGGTGCGTCCAGGCCGGAAGCGGGCTGATTTTTGTCAGCATTCCCCAGCCAAAGATGAGCAGGAGCAACCCGCTGGTAGGCTGAAGGAAGATGCGCAGCAGTCGGAGTATTTCGCTAATTTCCTGGCTCATATCGCTGGCCAGGAACATGTCTAACCACCCGGTCGTGCCGTAGGCAAAGCCAAAGGCGGCCAGCCAGGGAAGCTGGCGGCGAAGCGGCAGGTCGCTCCCTCGTCTTAATTGCAGGCTGGCTGCCAACCCCAGACCCCAAAAGGAGAGTCCATAGAGGAAATAGATGATCATCATAGCGAGACAATGCCAGGGATTCTGCGATGAGGCTTACTGAAAATGAAGCAACTCATACGTCTGGGGTATAGGTCTGTGTGGGGAACCTGGGCAGCGCCGATGGGGTAACAGCTCCGGCGCGCCAGGTAGATTAGGTTGCGGATGAGGGTTGCCAGATGGGCAGAACGGCCGTTTCCCAACCGCTCGCTCTGCCATATTAGTAAGCTCAGGCTTCGTTTGTCTCAGATTTAATCGCGTTCTGTTCCGCTTCTTTGTTCGTGCCCTGCCCGCCTTGCAAGCCCTCGCGAAACGCCCGAATCCCTTTGCCCATCTCGCTGCCTAGTTTACCAATACGGCCAACGCCAAACACCAAAATTACGATCACCAGAATGATGACCCATTCCCATCCAGCTATCATTTTTCTCTCCTCGATCAGGTTCTTAATTTGCTTATCGGTTTACCAACTCGCGGTTCAACCCGCGCCTCCCCTTCTGGCAACTCCTATCATCCGCATTTGGGTTACGGATACTAACCTATTGTAAAGAAGCGCTAAAAGGCATGTCAAATCTATACGTCATACAATTTGTGGGACGAAAGTCACGCCTCACGCCGTTCATCGTCCCGCGACACAGAGGCGTTCAGCTTTACTGCAAGCCGGTTTGGAAATGAACCGGATGGGCTTCTACATGGTCGCAAGCAGGGACCGAGAGGGTCTTTCGGATCTCGTGGGATTTTAAGCGTGTCATGCTGAA
>CAYONK010000360.1:4586-5413 GCA_964405285.1 uncultured Ardenticatenaceae bacterium | reverse complement strand
CCTCAATAATTGCTGCCAAAGCATCCGTGACATGAGAGAGTACCTCTTCCAATAATGACTCTCTAAACTAAGCGACCTGGATGCCTTTGGTCAAAATCTCATGGGCAAAGGGATTTGCGAGATTGAAATCTTCCCTGTCAAAAGGGTGTGGCTCAATACGCAAATCGAATTTTCGGCTCAACTTCATCAGTTGAACCTGCATGGTGAAGCTGTTGGGAACATCGTCCATCACAATCGCCAGGTCAATATCACTATCTTCATGAAACCGTCCGCTGGCATACGAGCCAAAAACATACGCTGCACGGATATTAAATTGATTGTTTTTTAAGTGGGCGATGTATCTTCTGACGATTTCGAAAGCGCTGTCTTTATCCATTCTCTGAATCCTGTAATTTCGTTAAGCCAGATCGTTGTGTACTCTCGCGTGCAGGTCTTGTAAAACGCCATCTTGTAATCATCATAGCGGGCGCGGATGTTGAACGCTGTGATCGTTACCAGGCTGTCTTTCTGTTGCTCATCGAGTTCCAGCTCTGCTTTTTCCGCTAACAGCAACAGGTTATGGGTAAATGGAGGTTGGTCACCAACGTTTTTGACATAATACGCCTTCAGTAGCTTTTCAATGAGCAGATGCCCGATGAACAAAGCCCAATGGTAATCTTCTTTCTCAAACAGGTGGGTCATTGTTAAAAAATCCCTGTCAGAGCTTTCGATCCAATAGCGTATCAGGTCATCCTGGTTCATTGCGGTCTAGCCTTCATCATCATTACGGTGATCATTCTGATCAGGTTTGCTTGGGGTTAGTATAGCATAAGGATGGGTGGTGGAGG
>CAYONK010000360.1:0-4576 GCA_964405285.1 uncultured Ardenticatenaceae bacterium | reverse complement strand
AAATAATAAATGAGATAGCAGCCAGTTGTCAAACAAAGGTGATGGACGCAGAGGAAGAAAGCAAGCTGATATCAAAAAATAGACAAAACGGTAGAAATGCGATGAAGTATGGAAAACAACGGCCGTTACGCCCCCGCATCATACTGATAATAATTCACCCGAATCCGCCCATTAAAAAACTTCC
Source organism: uncultured Ardenticatenaceae bacterium (assembly GCA_964405285.1). Lineage (GTDB taxonomy): Bacteria > Chloroflexota > Anaerolineae > Promineifilales > Promineifilaceae > Leptovillus. Next base: position 4,392 of record CAYONK010000360.1, on the reverse strand, counting down.
GCACCCGGTCCGGCCAGGCCCGCTTAAAATAATCCGGGAACTTCGGATCGGCCGTCAGAATGCAGACCGCCCAGCCCGTTTTCTTCCGCAGCATCTTGTTCAGGGCGATGTAAATCTGGTTCATCTCCTGGAAATCGGACAGGCGACGGCCGTAGGGCGGGTTGCAGATCAGCGTGCCATGCTGCCGGTCAATCCACAACTCCCGCACATCCTTCTGGGCGAAGATGATGTCGTCGGCCACGCCGGCGTTGGCGGCATTGATTTTGCTGGCGCGGATGGCCGCCGGGTCCACGTCGTAGCCGAATAGTTGCAGCGGCGGGCCGTTTTTCCGCGCTGCCGCCGCCGCTTCACGCGCCTCGCGCCACTGGGCGGCCGACAAAATCGGCCACTGCTCGGCGGCGAATTCGCGCCCCAAGCCAGGGGCGATGTTGCGCGCCAGCAGCGCCGCCTCGATCAAAATCGTGCCAGAGCCGCACATCGGGTCAATCAGCAAGCCGTCCGGCCGCCAGGGACTCAGCCAGACCAGCCCGGCGGCGAAGGTCTCCTTGAGCGGCGCTTCGACCGTCTCCGTGCGGTAGCCGCGCTTGTGCAGCCCCGCGCCGGAGGTGTCCAGGGTTAGCGTTGCCGTGTCGGTGAGCAGGGAGACCTGGATGGTGTATTCCGGCCCCGTCTCCGGCAGATCGCTGGTGTGGTAGCTGGCTTGCAGCCGGTCCACCACCGCCTTCTTGACAATAGACTGGCAGGAGCGTTCGCTCTGTAAGGCGGATTTGACCGACCGGGCGTTGACGGTAAACGCGCCATCTCTGGTGATCCATTCCTCCCAGGGCAGCGCCTTCGTCTGCTCGAATAACTCGTCGAAGGTCAGCGCCGGGAATTGGCCGATTTTCAGCAGCAGCCGGTCGGCGTAGCGCAGCCAGAGATTGAGGCGGGGGATGTCGCTCAGGTTGGCGGAGAATTCGACTTTGCCGTCGGAAACGGCCGTTTCCCCAAACCCCAACCGCCCCACCTCCAACTTCACCAACTTCTCCAACCCAAACTTACAAATAGCGACGCAGTTAACCATTGGCGATTGACCATTAACAATTGACAATTCTCACCCCTTCGCCTCGGCCATAATCGCCAGCCCACTGCTCGCCCCAATGCGATTTGCTCCCGCCCGGACCATCGCCAGGGCGTCGGCCAGGCCGCGCACGCCGCCAGACGCCTTCACGCCCACACCCGGCCCAACGACGCGGCGCATCAGAGCCACATCGTCAACCGTCGCCCCGCCCGTGCCGAAGCCGGTGGAGGTCTTGACGAAATCGGCCCCGGCGGCGGTGGAGAGGCGGCAGGCGGCCTCTTTTTCGGCGTCACTGAGGTAGCAGGTTTCGATGATTACTTTGAGATGTGCTTGACCGGCGTGGGTGGCCTGGGCAACGGCCGTTATATCCGCTTGCACTGCTTCGGAACGGCCGTCTTTCAACGCCCCAATGTCCACCACCATATCAATCTCCTGGGCGCCATCGGCCAGCGCTTGCCGCGTCTCGGCCACCTTCGCCGCCATACTCGTCGCCCCCAGCGGGAAGCCAACGACGGTGCAAACTTTCACCGGCGAACCGGCTAACTTCGCCGCCACCAGCGGCACATGGGTCGGATTGACGCAGACCGAAGCGAAGCCGTACTGCCGCGCCTCGTCGCAAATCCGGGCCACATCCGCCTGGGTGGCGACGGCTTTGAGGATGGTATGGTCAATCAGCCGGGCGATAAAGCCGGGGTCTTGTTCCAACGCGGCCAAAATCTCGGCCTGGGTCATGGTATCAGGGTTCATGGGTTTCTCCAGAATTTGGGGGACACAGATTTTCACAGATGAACACAGATTTTTTCCTCAATCTGTGTTCATCTGTGTTCATCTGTGTCCCATTCTTCCTACGCCAACAGCGCCTTAAAGCTCTTACCGGGGAACGAATGCGACACGCCAAGCAGGTCGGCAATCGTCACCGCCAGATCGGCGAAAGTCTGGCGCACGCCGATGTTGACACCCGCCCGCACCGGCCGGCCGGTAATCAGAATCGGCACGTATTCCCGCGAATGGTCCGTGCTGGGCGTGGTCGGGTCGTTGCCGTGATCGGCCGTCAGCACCAATACGTCATCATCAGCTAAGGCCGCCAGGATTTCCGGCAGGCGGATATCGAACTCGGCCAGAGCGTTGGCGTAGCCGGCCGGATCATTCCGATGCCCATATTTCGCGTCAAAATCCACCAGATTGGTGAAGATGAGGCCGCGCTCGCGCCTTTCGCGGATGGCCGCGATGGTTTTGTCTATCCCGTCCTGATTATCCAGGGTGGTCACATAGTCGGTGATACCCTGGCCGACGAAGATGTCGTTGATTTTGCCGACGGCGTAGACCATCAGCCCCGCCTCTTTTAGAACGTCCAGCAGCGTCGGTTGCGGCGGCACGACGGAATAATCGTGGCGGTTGGCGGTGCGCTGGAAATTGCCCGGCTCGCCGAGGAAGGGGCGGGCGATCACCCGGCTCACCTCATGTTCGCCGCGCAAAAGCTCGCGGGCGATGTGGCAGATGCGGTACAGCTCCTCAATCGGGATAATTTCCTCGTGGGCGGCGATCTGGAAGACGCTGTCGCCAGAGGTGTAGATGATCGGCTTGCCGGTCGCCATGTGTTCCGCGCCCAACGCGTCCAGAATCACCGTGCCAGAGGCGGGGTAGTTGCCCAATGTGCCGCGCCCGATGGCCGCCTCGAAGCGCTCCATCACCTCTGGAGGAAAGCCATCCGGGTAGAGGGGAAACGGCCGTTCCAACTGCACGCCCATCAACTCCCAATGCCCGGTGGTGGTGTCCTTGCCCGCGGAAACCTCGGCCATTTTGCCGTAAACGGCCGTTGGCTCCGTCTGCGGATTCACCCCCTGCAAAATGGCGATATTGCCCAGACCCATCCGGGCCATGTTGGGCACCTTCAAGCCGCCGACGGCCACGGCCATGTTGCCCAGCGTATGGCTGCCCACGTCGCCATAGGCGGCGGCGTCCGGCAGTTCGCCAATGCCCACGCTGTCCAGTACGATGACGATGACGCGGTTCACGTTCATGGGAATCTCCTGTAAGAATTTATGACAAAGGGACAAAGGACCAAAGAGACAAAGGATTTGCTCTTTGCTATCTGAAAGATTGGGTTCTTAAGGGGTTAAACGCTATTCTATAGATGGCTTTGCTGAATGGCTGGCTCAACAACATCCCAGACAGCCTCCGGGTGTCTGGCAGCTACCTGGAGCAGCACGCGAGCCGCGCCACGAGGGGTTCGCCGCCCTTGCTCCCAGTTCTGCAACGTCTTTAAACTAATGCCTAACAAGGCGGCAAATTCGGTTTGCGAGAGTTCGTAACGTTCACGGATGCGTTTAACGTCCGGAGTTTCCATCACGAACGTCCGCGACGCCACCTTTTCGCCCCGCAAAATAGCCCCTCCCTCGCGCACGCTTTCCAATAACTCGGCAAATAATTTATCGTCCATAGTCCTTCGCTCACGGGTATTCATCTTCAACAATCTGTCTGAGCATTTTCAACTGAGTTGGAGAAAGATCATCCTGCATGTTCTTCGGATATATCAGGAGCATCAAGAGGCGCTCATGGGACACAACCCAGTAATAGATCACGCGCACCCCGCCACGTTTGCCGCGCCCACGATAATTCCAGCGCACCTTACGCAAACCACCGCTTCCGGAAATAACGGGACCGATGTCGGGGCGGTTGATCAATTCAGACTGCAACTGCTTGTACTCCTCATCTGAAAGGAGTTTTTGCACTTGCCGGGTAAACGTGGAAGTTTCGATAATGACCATCGGCTTCTCAAAGTCAGATCAATGATTGTGCTGCATTGATCATACGCCAATGGGGGATGATATGTCAAATGGAATGAGGGTTTATCAGCAATTCTCAATTTGGGCCTGACATTGGCGTCTGCTACCCTGTTCACGCTCAATTGTCATGCTGAGCGAAGCGAAGCATCCCTACGGCCTCGGATTTTCCAGGTGAACGGGATGCTTCGGAGGACCTCAGCATGACATCTCGCTTGTTAAATTGAGAATTGCTGAGGGTTTATATGGGAGTTTCGCTCACTGGATGAGCGACTGAATCTGGCGCAAGGCTTCCGGCAAAGCGGCTTCAACAGTGGGGGACAGGATTTCTTCGTAGCCGAGGGAAACGGCCGTTATCGTCACCAAATACGCGGGGGGAAAACGGCCGTAAACCTCCGCCGCATACGCCAACAACCCCGCTGGGTCAAAATGATGGGTAAACGCCCCCATCTGCTGCGGGCGCGGCTCCACCGCCCGCACCGCCACCGCCCCCGGCTCCCCCTCCACCGACGCATCCAGACGGGCAGGCCCCCGGTCTCGCGCTCGACG
>CAYONK010000359.1:0-5414 GCA_964405285.1 uncultured Ardenticatenaceae bacterium | reverse complement strand
ACCTGGCCTACGGCAGCAGCAACCAGGGCGGCGCCTTCGCCACCAGCCGCCACGCCGACGCCATCGTCGCCGCCGCGCGGCAGGCCATTGCCGACCTGCTCAACGCCCGCCCGGAAGAGATCGCCTTCGGCCAGAACATGACCAGCCTCACCTTCAGCCTCAGCCGCGCCCTGGCCCGCACCTGGCAGCCCGGCGACGAAATCATCGTCACCCGGCTGGACCACGACGCCAACGTCTCACCCTGGCTTATGGCCGCCGCCGACCGCGGCGTGACCGTGCGCTGGCTGGACATCCACCCGGCCGACTGCACCCTGGCCCTGGAAATGCTGCCCGATTTGTTGAACGAGAAAACCCGCCTGCTGGCAATCACCCACGCCTCCAACGCCGTCGGGACCATCCCCGACGTAGCCCGCGCCGCGCAACTGGCCCACGACGCCGGGGCGCTGGTCTACGTGGACGCCGTCCATTACACGCCGCACGGCCTGTTGGACGTGAAGGCGCTGGATTGCGACTTCCTGGCGTGCAGCGTCTACAAATTTTTCGGCCCGCACACCGGTGTCCTCTATGGCAAATATGAATTACTGGACAGCTTGGAGGCGTACAAGGTGCGCCCCGCCCCGCAGAAGCCGCCGGGCAAATGGGAGACGGGCACGCAAAGTTTCGAGAGCCTGGCCGGGGTAACGGCCGCCGTAGACTACATCGCTTCCCTCGCTGGCCCGGCGGAGAGCCGCCGCGCCCAAATCGTCCGGGCGATGGAATTGACGAAGCAATATGAGATGGTGATCAGCGAGCGGTTTTTGCGGGGAGCAACGGCCGTTTCCGGCCTCAAAGTCTACGGCATCACCGACATCGAACGGCTGGCCGAGCGCACCCCCACCTTCGCCGTCAGCCTGAAAGGTTACACCCCGGCCGACGTCGCTGCCAGACTGGGCGACCAGGGCATTTTCGTCTGGGACGGCCATTACTACGCCGTCGCCGTCATGGAAAGGCTCGGCCTGCTGGACAAAGGCGGCCTCGTCCGCATCGGCTTCGTCCACTACAACACCTTTGAAGAGGTAGACCGGGTGTTGGCGGCCCTGGCCGACATGTGAAAGACCGGAGAGTGGAGATTGCGCTAATCTCCACTCTCCAATCCCTAATCTCTAATCTCCCCATCACAAGAAGGAGCCAAATCATGCAAGCAGTAGATATTCAAACAGAAAACATCGCCAATGCCCCGGACCCCAAAATGGTCCCCGGCGCGCCGCTGGTGGGCAACGCCCTGGACATGGCGAAAGACCCCGGCGGCTTTTTCGTCCGTATGTATCAGGAGCATGGCCCCATCTTCCGCATCAAAATCCTCAATCGGGTGCATACCGTGCTGGCCGGACCAGAGGCCAACATCTTCATGTCGCGCTATGGCAACGAATTCCTGCGCTCCAAAGAGTTCTGGCAGGGCATGGTGGAGGAGTTTGGCGCGAGCAAACTCCTGGTGGCCGAGGATGGCGAGTCACATAAGCGGCTGCGGAAGATTATGCAGGGTGGATTTGCCCGGTCGGCCTTAAACGGCCGTTACCAGGAAGTCCTCGACATCACCGACCGCGTCCTCGACGCCGATTGGCCTGACGGCGCGGAAATCCCGGTGGTCCGGGCGATGCAGGGGCTTGTCACCGAGCAGTTGGGGCAAATCACCGCCAATCAATCGGCCGGGGAATACGTAGACGACATCCGCACCTTCATTAAGCGGGTGCTGGACGTGCGGATCACCCGGCAGCGCCCCGGCTTCATGATGTACCTGCCCGACTATAAGCGGGCCAAAGGGCGCTTCTTCCAATTCGGTCAGGAAGTGCTGGACAACTACCAGCCCGACCCCGACCACCCGACGATTTTGCTCGATGATTTGCTGGCCGCCTCGGCCGAAGACCCGGAATTTGTGCCGGAATCGGACCTGGTGGGCGTGGTCCTCAGCCCCTACGTTGCCGGGCTAGACACTGTCGCCAACACCACCGCCTCCTTCGTCTACGCCATCCTCAAGCAGCCGGAGCTGCTGCGCCAGTTGCAGGAGGAGTTAGATCGGGTCTTCGCCCAGGGGACGCCGACGGCGCAAACATTGAAGCAGGAGATGCCGGTGTTGTACGGTTCGTTGATGGAGACACTGCGGCTCTACCCCATCGCGGTGGCGGCGATGCGGGCGGCGACGCGGGATTTTGTCTTTCAGGGATACCGGGTCTATGAGGGAGAGGCGTTGTATATGGCAACGGCCGTTTCCCACTTTCTCCCCCAATTTTACCCCGACCCCACTGCCTTTGATCACACCCGTTACCACGCGCCGCGCCAGGAACACAAACAGCCCGGCGCTTACGCCCCCTTTGGCCTGGGGGCGCACACCTGCCTGGGCGCGGGCATGGCCGAAGTGTTGATGATGCTCGGCATGGGCCGCCTCTTCCACCAGCTAGACCTGGCCCTCGACCCGCCCGACTACAATCTGAAACTGCACGTCAGCCCCACCCCTGGCCCGGAAATGGGCTTTAAGGTGCGGGTAAACGGCCGTCGGGGGTAGAAAAGAGATTGGAGATTGAACCATCTCTGGCCTTTGATACAGCTAACCAGATTTAATCGAAGAGCGTAGCGATGGGCTGATGGTTAAGGGTTATCTGGCGCATCGAAGTTGATGGGTTGCCCATTCCCCCCCAGATAATATCTATCTGTTGAATGAGAGGCTTGCGTTAATAATAACGAAGGAGGAAATTCTTGACTCCTGATTTCTGAAGGTGTTCCCATCAAATCCAATAACGTAGCGAAAATGTTATAGTGACTGGCGCGATAGTTGGTGTCTGGTGATTCAGCAAGATTGCCGATTAGCAACAGCGGCACTAAGGCTTCGTTTTTTGTTTCCCCACAGTGAGACCAGTACTCCCCATTTTCTATCAGTGTTTGCCCGTGATCTGAGGTGTACACGTATATGGTATCTCCAATGGTTTGTGTATCCGGGATGAGTCTCTGGAAAAACGTATCAACGTTATACAGAATTCCGTTGTCATATGTATTGGAGACTAAGCCAGGGTCGTCGTATGCTTTTCGCGGCGGAATAGGCGTCCAAACTGCCTGGTCAGGGGGGTAGACGTCATTGTAATGGAAGTGGACTCCTTTTTTGTTAATAACAATCAAATTCCCTAAACTCTGGGTGACGATTTTGAAGATTCCATCAGCCGCCCGAAAATCTGCTTCTTGGTCTCTACCAAGCGTTTTTATATTGATCCAATGGTCAATATATTGCAGATCGTCTACTCTTAAGCCAGTCCACAAGTAGTCGGTCTGCGCGTCGAAATAATATGTTTGATACCCCATTGCTTTGGCATATTGGAATATCGTTGCGTTTTGTTGTATCCGATTTTCGTCGTCGGGTAATGCGGAGATTCCCATGAAAAGCACTGGGTTGGAGGTCATGCTACAGGTGGCAGCAGAAACGGCCGTTCCCCAATTATAGAGTTTCCCATCACTTTCCAACCATTCCAGATAAGGCGTGGTAGAACGATGGTACCCATTGATACTCAAACGGTCGCCTCGGACGCTCTCATCAATAATCAAAACGATGTTATTTTGCGGTACAACCTCACTCTGATAAACAATAGCTTCTCTTGTGTAGGTTATTGATTCAGCAATCGCCGCGCTGGTTAGCGTTTTGAAAAGGCTCTGAAATGAAAGAGCCGGAACATCTCTTTGCCCCGCATAGTAGATAACAAGGTTTGCGCTGACAATAAACAGCGAAACATACAACAAATTCCTCAAACCATATTGGTTAGATTGATGTGTCCACCAAAGCAAAAGTAGATAGATAATGATGGGGAGTAATGCAAGAGGATCGAAAAAAATGGCCGCCGCATCCAACCACAAACCGAAGGGTGAATTCCTGGCAGTATTCAGATCTGCGATAGTTAGAAAACGATGTAATGTGTTCCAATAATTGTATTGAACGAGAATCGCTGCGGAAAAAATCAAAAAATAGATGGCTCTAACCCTGATTCGAGAGTTAAACGAAAGCCAAAGAAAAGCAATGACGATCAAAAAAGTAAGCAAAATCTCGCCCACGCCTTGTAGACGAAACAGCGCTGGTGCGTCATAACTTCTAAGAATCCACAGATAAATGATATGACGTGGCGCGAGAAGGCCCTCTTCCAATACATACAAAAATAGCGTGAAGGCGACAGCAGCGACAAATGCACGATTCTGAAAGACTTTGGAAAAACTGGTTTTACGCGAGGCTAACTTTTGCTCTACGGACACTGCCTTCTTTCCGTTAATATAGTTGGGGAGATTGTTTGACGGCACTTTCTTGCTACCGCAGACCAACTGGTTCTAGCGGCACATGCTTGTAAGATGGGTTGCCCTCGCGCCAGCCGCGCAGAAGGTGGCGCAACTGGTCCCGGCCGTCCTTCGTCTTCCGCAGCTCCCGCCAATGCGCCAGATCAATCTGTTCGCCAATGGCGACGGCGTCTTGCTCCCCTTTGTTCGCCAGGTAGCCGGGAGCCAGATAGGGGCGAAGCTGGCTTTGCGTGTAGTAAGCCAGCACCTCACCCATGATCGAAGCGGCCAACAGCGGCCCCTGCTGCACATGGACCAATTCATGGGCGAACACCAAAATCACGCCAGGGGAAGGTGGCTGGTCCGGGTCAATGTATTTGCTCCGCACGTAGATGGCCCAGGGGCGCGTGACCATCGCCAGATTGCCTTTGCTGGAAAGCCAGGGCAGCCGTTCGGTGAAGATGACGGATAACGGCCGCGCCCTTGCTGGTGGCGGCGCGGCCCAGGCAGCCGGCGGGACCATTTCTGTCACTCGGCCCGGCTCGTGGCTGCGACCGGTTACCCGGTCCGTCAGCCAATGCCAGCCTTGCCAGGGACGTAGGTGGTAGGGTGGGCGCAAAAACGCCTCCACCAGTTCTGCCCCAAGCGGAACGCGGGCGATTTGCGCCAGCGCCGTCGCTACCCAATACCCACTGCCGTTGCAATCTGCTTCACACCGTATCATAGGGGCGATTATAGTGGAGGGACGGGGGAACAACCAAACAATTCCGTTGTAGACGCGCACTCTATGCTAAAATAGGCGTCATGAGCGATGTTTCGGCCGTTTCCCTCTCCATTTTTCGTCACCTTTTCGCCTCCGTCGCCGAAGAGATGGGGGTGACGCTGGGCCGGACGGCCTACAGCCCCAACATCAAAGAGCGTCTTGACTTTAGCTGCGCCCTGTTTTTGGACGACGGCCGTTTACTTGCCCAGGCCGCCCACATCCCCGTCCACCTGGGGGCGATGCCCGCCTCCGTCCGCGCTGCCATCAACGCCTGCACCCCCTTCCAGCCCGGCGACGTGGTCATCGTCAACGACCCCTACCAGGGCGGCAACCATTTGCCGGACGTGACGTTGGTGTCGCCCGTCTTTGT
>CAYONK010000358.1:0-5425 GCA_964405285.1 uncultured Ardenticatenaceae bacterium | reverse complement strand
GCTCAGCACAGGCTCTCAGCATGACACCTCTCTTGTTAAATTGAGAATTGCTGGGGATAAAATGCTTGTAACAATACAACCTCTCAAGAGCTGACAGGGTTGACCTATCAGGTCTGTGCAGTTACAAATGCGTTCATATGGATACAACGGCCGTTCTCCTCAATACCCTCCTGCACGGCAACCAGCTCAAACGCACCCCGCGCACCGGCTGGCTGCAACGCGGCGTCCCCCAGGCGGAAAACGTCGCTGCCCACAGCTTTGGCGTAGTCTTCGCTACGCTGGTTCTGGCCCAGGTCGTGGAAGAACCGATTGATTTAGGCCGCGCATTGGCGATGGCCGCTCTGCACGATCTACCGGAGGGCCTCACCACCGACATCCCTTCGCCAGCCTGGGCGCATTTACCACCCGGCGTCAAAACCGGGGTAGAGCGCGGCGCGATGACCCGCATCCTGGACGGCGCCTCGTTCGCCGCCCCCTTGCACGAATGGTGGGAGGCGCTGCACGCCGCCAACAGCCCGGAAGCCCGCCTGGTAGACGACGCCGACAAACTCGACCTGTTCATCCAGGCATTGATGTACGAAGAGCAGACCGGCAACCGGCAGTTGGCCGAGTTTTGGCACGTGCCCCATACATTTTACTATCCCCAGGCACAATCTCTATACGAAGCCCTGCGCCAGCGTAGGGAAGGAAGCAAGGGGTAACGACAGGGAAAATCTCCACGTGATTCGCGGTTAGGAGTGGCCCGGACTCATAAATTCTCAAGGGACCAGCGCTGGTAAACAATGGCCCAATCATGCGTGTTCGTTTTTACCTGGCCTGCGCTCCCCCACCGCGCCCCTTTCTCCGGGTCATCTAAAATCTCGACAATGGCTCCGGCCAGGGCCGCCACGTCGCCAAAGGGGACCAAACGGCCGTTTACCCCATCATCCACCACCGCCGCCAGCCCGCCCGCCTGGGCCGCGACCACCGGCTTGCCATAGAACCACGCCTCCAGCAGCACACTGCCAAAGGAATCGGTGCGCGAGGGCAGCGCCAACAGGCTCATCGCCGCCAGCAAATCTCGCTTCGTCGGTTCACTGACGCGGCCCAGGCAGTGGCAGCGCGCCCGGAACGGCGGCGGCGTCTGCTCCAGCCGGGCGGCGAAGTCAGGCATCATCGGCCCGACCAGGAGTAAATCGAAGGAACGGCCGTTTTCCCACAATCGTTCCGCCGCCGCCAACAAATCCAATGCCCCCTTGTCCCGCGTCAGCGGCCCAATCGCCGCCACGATAGGATCCTTCAGCCCATACGCCTGGCGAAAACGCGCCCCGTCCCCACCGGCCAGTTCCGCCGGGTCAATGCCCGCGCCAACCACCGCCAATCGCTCCGGGGCAATACCCTGAGACGCCAGATAGATCCGCTCAATATCGGTCAAGGCCAGCACCCGGTCCGCCCGGCGCAGTAGCGCTACCTGATGGGGCATGGTGTAAAAGCGGCGCACCGGCGACCCCGGCCCCTCGCCCAAATGGAGCAGAGGCACGGCGATAAAACGCGCCTCACAGCGGCGGGTCATCTCCCAGGCGGCCGTCGTCAGGCCGTCGAAGGTGATGTTCCAGGCAAAAACCGCCTGCCAGTCGCGCCCCAAATCGCCCAGGGCGCGATCCAAATCAGGCAAATACGGCGCGTAACGGCCCAATCGCCCGGCCAACGGAGGCAAGGCCACCTGCAAACGGCGCAATCCGCCAAACAGCCAGCGACCGGCGGGCCAATGGCCCACCGCCACTCGTACCACGCGCACTGGGCCGTCCTGGTCTGGTCCGGCGGGCAAGGCGCGGGCCTCGCGCTGCCAGAAATAGGCCAGGTCGTCGGCGTTGCTCGCCACCACCGTCACCTGATGCCCTTCGGCTGCCTGCCGTTGGGCGATCTGGCGGACGTACTGCTCCGAGCCGCCCTGCACCGGCCAGTAACGATGGGTGAGATGCAGCAGGTTAGCCATGCGCCACAATCGCCTGCAAGAAAGCGGCGTATTGCCGGGCGACGGCGGCCGGGGCGTGTTGTTGCGCCACCAGGCGGGCCGCCGCCAGGCCCATCGCCCGCCGCCGCGCCTCGTTTGTGATCAGGTCGGCAACGGCCGTTTCCACCGCCATCGCCTCTTCCGGGCCAATGGGGATGGGGACAACGGCCGTTTCCGGCAGCTCGGCGAAGGCATCCACCTGGGAAACCAGGGTCGGTTTGCCATAGCCCAGCAGTTGCAGCAGCGTGCCCGACGATTCCCCCAGCGTCGGGTAGCGCAAATTCAGGCCAATGTCGGTTGCCGCCAGATAATCGGCGTAGGTCGCCTCGTCGGCATAACCCACCCGGCGCACCAACGCATTGTTCAGGTCCAGTTCCGTCAACAAGGCGTCCAGGTGAACCCCCTCGACCTCCTCGCCGACCAAAGCGTACCGTAATTGGGGGAAACGGCCGTGTAAGCTGGCAAAAGCGCGCAGCGTCACGTCCACCCGTTTGCTGGGCGCGACGTAGCCGAAGGAGGCCAGCAGCAGCGTCTCCGCGCTGTAGCCCAATCGCGCTTTGGCGGCAGCCGGATCAATCGGTTCCGGCGGCGCTTGCAGCAGCGGGACCACCCGCAGCCGCGCCGGGGGGCAGGCTGATTGGAGTTGCATCGCGGCAAATTGGCTGTGGACGATGAGGCCCCGGCTGCCCCGCGCCACCCGCCCATTCAGCGGGAAGCGGGCGACATCATACGGCTCCAGCCCCCGGCGCGTCCGGCGGGCGTGGGCCACCCCCGCTGCCTCATGGCTAAAAGCCATCTCCCGCGCATAGTCGGCCAGGCGGCCAGTCCGAACGTATAAATCGCCGTAGAACGAGTGCAGATTCAGGTCGTGCAGCGCCACCACGCCAGGATAGCGGCGCAGGGCGTGGTAGATGTCGCGGTGATAGAGGCTGTTGCCGCCCATCTGGTAGAGGCAAATGTCCGCGCCTTCGGCCAGCGGACCGGCAAAGCTGGCGGTCTGGCGGATGGGGAATTGCGCCGCCAACGCCGGGTCCGCCGTCCCCGGATGGTCGGTGAAGAGGGTCAGGTCGGCGTAAGCGGCCAGGTGGGGCAGAAGCGCGGCGCTGTAGGCGGCGATGCCGCTGCGGTCTGGTGGCAGCGGGGAGAAGTAGGCGATTTTCACTGTTGCGGTTCCGACTGGTCCAATTGGGCTTCGAGGGCTGCCAGCCGCCGGTTCATCTGGTGAACGGCCGTTACCAACTCCGCTACCTGCGCCCGCAACTCCGTCTGGTCCTGGTCGGTGGCGGTCAAACGGCCGTCTAACTCCCCGGCCACCTCCGCCAGTTGGCGGCTAGACTGGAGCAGCAGGTGGTTGTACTCGTTTTGCTGCTGCACCAGCGGCCGCACGTACCAGGTGGTGGAGACGTTGTTCCACAGGCGGCGCAGCCGGACGATCAGCGGGCCGATGAGGGGGGCGTTGGAGGTAAACGGCCGTTCCGTCACCTGCCATTTCGCCGCCAACTGCTGGCTCAGTTCGCTGCTAATTTCCTCTGTCATAGCTTTTGCCTTTTTCGGGATTTCACCACGGAGACACGGAGGGCACGGAGTTTTTTACCCGATTTTCTCTCCGTGTTCTCTGTGTCTCCGTGGTGCGTTCCTATCTTACTGCCATTATTGTGCCGGACCATTCGCGGGGCAAAACGGCCGTTGGCCGCCGGTCGTAGCGCCCTTCTAGCGCGGAGGAGGCCAGATGGTAGCTGCCTGCCTCCACAAGCGGCCAATCGGGCAGCGGCCAATCGTGGCCCTCGGCGACGGCCATCCAGTATACCCCGCGCCCTTCCGCCTGCCATTGGTGGATCTGGTCGGCGAAAACGGCCGTTGCCAAAGCGTCCGGATCGCGCAAGGTAAACACCTCCAACCCATACAAAAATTTTAGCGGCGTGCCGATGATGTCCCCCTGGCCAATGGGGGCCGAATCGTTAAAAATCAGGACAGACCCCGGCGCGAACTGCTGGCTAAATTCTTCCATCTGAACGATCAGGCCAGGATAATCCACCTGGCTAACGAAGCCCCGCGCCAGCCAGCCCAGGCCGCCCAACCAGGCCGCCGCCAGCAAACCGGCCAGCAGCAGGCCAGGGAGTTTGCGCCAGGCCATCAGCCAGGCCGCCAGCCAGGTCAGCAGCGTCGCCGCGCCGAGGATGAAGAAGGGCAGCGTCACCGGCACGTAGCGGCGCATGGTGTAGATGTGATGCGGATTGGTCTGAATGCGCCAGAGGTAGAGCAGCGAGAGCAGCAGCCCGACGCCCACCAGCAGCAGCGTGCGCCGCTCTAGCCGCCAGACGAGCCGGGCGCTGCCCAGAATGCCCAGCCAGACCCCCAGCGGCGAGAGATACCAGCCCAGGAGCAGTAAATTTTCGTGGTCGGTGCGGGGAACCTGCCCGGTCGAGTACCAATCATTCCAGGTGATGGTTTCGCCGACGACCGGGCGGATGAACCAGCCGTATAGGCCGAGCAGCAGGGCCAGGATCGCCAGGGCAGCCAGCGCCGGATGGCGGTAGCGGGCGAGTTGGGCCAGTCGTTCCCGATAGTAGGCGAAGATGAGTAGAGCGAGGAGGGTGGTGAGAACGGCCGTTGCCGGAATGGCCCAATTCACCCGCAGCAGCCGCAGCCCATAGCCAAATATCTCATAAAAATAGGGGCGGCTCTGCGTCAGCGCGTGGAGGAACGAATGGGCCGTCAGCAGGGCGAGCGGCGCGTAGAACCAGCCATCGGCGCGGCGCAGACGCCCGCTCCCCCACTGCCAGACAAACAGCAGCCCAATCACCAACCAGATAAAGTAAAAATCAATCCGCACCAGGAAGACCTGGCCCAGCGTCAGCCCGGCCAGCAGCGCCCAGAGGCGGCGCGGCTCCCGCTCGCTCAACCAGACCCCGGCGCTCCACAAGCCGGTCCAGAGCAGATATTGGGTCAGCGGCTCGGTAGTGGGGTAACGGGCGAACCAGGGCTGGATGGCGTTGAATGTCAACCCAGTCAGCGCCAGGGCCGCCGCGCTCCAACCGGCAAATTGGCGGGCGGCCAGATAGACGGCCAGGCTGCCCAGCAGCGCCCAGAGGCCGGTTAGCAGCAGGCTGGCGCGCACCCCGCCCAGCCCATAGGCGATGGCCTGCCAGAGCGGATGCAGGTGGTAGAACTGCGGCACGATGGCCGCGCCGCCATCGCCCCCGACGACGAAGAAGGCGGGGAAGAGGTAGGCATCGGCAATGGGATTGACCGGCTGTTGGCGCAGCAGGGCGGGGTACAGTTCCGGTGCTAGCTGGCTGAAGACGGGGTCTTGGATGAGAAAACGGCCGTTTTCCGCCACCCACGCCGCCAGGTTCACATACACCCCGGCGTCCGCCGCGCCCAGGATAAACTCGTGCGGCCGGAAGAAGAGCCAGAGGGCGGCGACCAGCC
>CAYONK010000357.1:2520-5433 GCA_964405285.1 uncultured Ardenticatenaceae bacterium | reverse complement strand
GGTATCCACAGGCTCTAAAATGGCGTCAACATAGTTGTTGATGTCGTCTGTCCAAGGAGAAGTCGCCCAATCCATTTCACCATTGGGGCCGCCGATGCAGCCGTCAACGGTCATTTGCACTTGAAGTTTTAGTTTTCTCATTGATCTATTTTCCCTTTGCGCCATAGGCTGCTCTAATCATATTCATAATTGACCATCCATTGAACGCCAAACTTGTCGGTCAGTGTACCAAAGAGGGCGTTCCAAAAAGTTTTCTCCAAGGGCATGGTCACTTCGCCGCCGGCCGACAACTCGTTGAATATCCTGATCGCTTCTTCTTCGTTGTCAGGGGCGATGGAAATGGAGAAAACGTCACCGGCAACGGCCGTTACCTGCCCAGCCGGTCTATCGCTGCCCATCAAGGTTGCCCCCTGACCAATGGGCAGCCGGATGTGCATGATTTTGTTAGCGTCGGTTATGGCGAAGGCGTGGTTGGAATCTTGGGTCCCGTTTTCACCACCAGCCATATCGCTATAGCGGCTTAATGCGGAAAAGTCACCACCAAACACCGATTTGTAGAAATCAAACGCCTCCTCACAGTTACCAGAGAAACTCAAATATAGGTCTATAACAGCCATTTTTACCTCCTGGAGCGCATGCTTGCAGCCCAAAAAAGAACTTTTGTTCTATATTGTAACCCCGTTTGCGACAAAACCAAAAAACAATCCGGACTCTGGTAGGAACCTGTCAGGTCTCCTGGGGGGCCTAAACCTAGCGAAGCTGTCAAGAAGTGCCACTTAATGGCCGTGTTGGGCCAGCAGCGACCGCGCCGGCGCCGGGCCAGGAAACTGGGTGGTTATTGTCGGGGAAAGGGTCTTGAGGGTCTCCGCTCCAGGGAAGTGGGTGGTCTATGTTGGCCTCAGCGCCAATCAGCTTTCTCCGCCACGCTCGTTGGGGGAGGCGGTCGGCGTCTCATACCAGGCGCGCAGCGTCGCCAGGGAATGGCGGTAATGGTACTGCACCTGCGGCAAACTATAACGATGCTCCGGGAAGAACGGGCAGGCCAGCCGCGCCAGGCAGCGGTCGGCGCAAGGGGATTGCTCGCCCAGCCGGTAGCGGGCGCAGCCATCTATATCGAAGCGCTCCGGGCGAACCGCCCCCACCGGGCAGGCGGGGATGCAGGGCTTGTCCGGGCAGGCGTCGCAAGGAGACGGCTGCGGCGGTTCGCTGTGAAGCGGCAGCGCCAGCGTCGTCAGGAAGGCGGCCCGGTAGGCAAACCAGACGCCATAGGTCGGGTGAATGCCCTGGCCCAGGGGGGACGGGTAGCTCCACCCGGCCAACTGCCCCAACTGCTGCAAGGGAACCAGGTAGGGGGTGTCGGGATAGAGCCAGAGGACGGGCGGGTCTGGAAGGTAGTGGCGCAGGAAGTGGCTGGTGCAGGTGACGCTGTAATGGTCTACCGGGTCGGCCGTTTCCAGCCCACGCGCTTGCAGCGCTTCCCACAGCCGCCGCCCCCCCTGCCCTATCAGGACCAGCCGCCGATACTCGGCTAGCGGGATGCCCTCGCGCTGCATCGCCTCGGTGAGGGGTGGGGGGAGCGTCGCGCAGTCCAGGGCAGCGAAGAGGTTGAGACCGGCCTGCGCTAGAAATTCGCGCCCGGCTTCCAGATGAATGATAGTGTTGTCAGACATCCCTCCATTATCCGCCCTGAATGGCGCAGTGGTCAATGCCTGTTCCAGACCCTCTGGCCAGGAGGTCGCCACCCAACCCCGCCCCAAAAAAGAAAAAGAGAGCCTGACGGTCGCCCGCCAGACTCTCTCCCTCCGCGCCTAAATCACGCCAAACATCACCTGCCGCGATTCGTTGATCCTCCCTAAATTCCCCGTCGCCTCCTCCAGGAAGCCCGCCAGCCGCCGCTCCAATTCCAGCGACTTCGCCCACAGCTTCTCCTTCGTCAGGCTCCCCGCCGGCCCCAGACTGGCATGAGCCACCCGCGGCGACCGCTGCCCTCATCGGCGGCTCGATGGACAGTAAACGGTGGTTTTATCACGGCGACACGGCCGTTACCGTCATCTCATAATAGCCAATCGGGTAAAACTCATAGGTGGCGACGCACAACACATATTGCCCGGCCGCTTCCAGGGTTTGCTGAAGCTGTTCGCTGCCCCCTGGCGCGGTACTCGTCCCCCAGATGTAATCCCCATTGCTGCGATATAGCTCCACGCTGGCGTAGCTGTCTGGGTAAGGCTGCCCGGCCGGGGAGGTGAGCGTGACGCGAAGGTCGCTGTCGCCGGGCAGTTCAATGGCATAGCAGTCCCGGTCGTGGCCGCCCTGCCCCACCAGACGCACCGATGTGCCGCGAATCGCTTGCCCCAGGGCGATAGGCCAGGCCGCGCCAATCTGGTCGGTCACGTCGCCGCCCGTTTCGGCGTCATTTTCTGGCTCAACGGCCACGTCGAAGGTGTAGGCGGCGGCGTTGCTGCCGGGGGCGAAGAGGCGCAAATCGTTGAACTGCTCCTGGTTGGCGGCGAGAACGGCCGTTACGCTGCTGCCTGGTAATATCTCCACCTGGCGGCGGCTGTCGCCCGCCCCATTTTGCAGGTTAAATTGCAGGGCGTCGCTGTTGCCCGCATCGGCCGTGACGGTGACGCGCACAATCTCGAAGGGGCCGGAGCGCACCCGGTAGATGTCCCACAGGTCGCCCGCGCCTGCTTGCCCGCTGTAACCCAGTCCCGGCTCAAGCGGCGTCGGGTTAGTCACGTCCCCCGCGTCGCCGCCGCTGCCCGCGTCATTCTGGGACGGGGCGGCTTCGTCTGGCGCGGGGGCAGGGGGATTGGTTGAGGGGGCTTCGTCGGCTTCGCTTTGGGCAACGGCCGTTGCCCCCGCTTCCACCGTCGCCATCGCCCGGTCAAAGTTGTCTACCGCCTCCCGCGC
>CAYONK010000357.1:0-2420 GCA_964405285.1 uncultured Ardenticatenaceae bacterium | reverse complement strand
GATGAATGTGAATGGTGAAGTGGGTCAGGGTAGGGTGATGGTGCGGCGGATGTATTCCAGGGTGGTGGCGCGGTTGGCGTCGGGGCCGGAGACGATTAGCTCGAAGCTGGCGACGTCTTGCGGCACGTCGAAGACCAGCCAGCCATTGCCCAGGGCGTTGCCGTACTGATTGCGCATATTGGTATCGTAGGTCAGCTTGTCGCGGTGCGCCCACGATTCGGCGTAGGTTTCTGCCCCGTTGATGGCGCGGTAGGCCATGTCGCCAGGCCAGAAGTTGCCGTCGGCGTAGGCTTCGCTGGCCAGGCGCACCAGGGCAAACTTGCGCCCCTCCTCGGCCACGATCTCCCTGTCGCCGTCGCCAGGGTATTCCGTCACGCTCTGCACTTCGAGGATGGCAATGGCAAACGGCCGTTCCCCAGACAACGGGTTCTCCTCCGGCAGCGCCGCCTCTTCTCCCCCGCCACCGCAAGCGGCTAACAACACAATCAAGCTGAACAAAAAGAGATTTAGGTGTTTCATGTTATGGTTTCCTTGTACAGAGTTGAGAATGGAGATTGGAGATTGGGCCAATCTCCAATCTCCATTCTCCCGTAAGTTATTTACTGCATTCCTTAGGGAATCTCATAGGCGATCAGCACCAGCCGCTCGTTGCCGAAGTCTGAAGTGGTGGTCTGCTCGACCGGGCCGATGCCCCGCGCCATGCGCAGTGTCGTTTGCAACGTCAGGGTGGTGGTTGGCGCGTTGACGGCGACGCCACTGACCACTGTCTGCGTGCTGACTGTCATGTCGCGCAAGATGGTCAGCCCGTCATAGGTCGCGCCTTCGTAGGTGACAGGCGCAGCGTCAAGCACCTGACTGGTCTGGTTGACATCGGTGACGCCGTTGGCGGAAACGGCCGTTCCCATCACATCCATATTCATCAAAAACGTCCCGGCCGTCGCCATTGCCCAACTAAATCCCGGCGTCAACTGCGCCGCCGGGGGGAAAAGGACGCCCGTCCCTTCCACGCTCTCCATCTCAAAGTTCAACTCCCCCATGCCGGTGTTGAGATTGCTCAGGGTGGCGTAATCAAAGGAGACCAGTCCCTCGGCGGCGCTGCACTGCCAGTTATAGTCCAGCCGGATGTCCTGCCCATCCAGGCCAATCAGCGCCACCATCTGCGCCGTCGCGCTCTCTGTGTCGCCACTGACTTCGGTGATGGTCCAGGTGAGGGTCGCGCCGCTGGCCTCGTCCAGATAGGTCCAGGTGGAGCCGGGGCGCATGGGGAAGTAGGGATGGTCGCAGGCGGTTTGCGGCGCGTCGTCTACCGGGGCGGGGTCGGGAACGGCCGTTGGCGCTGCGGTTGGTTCAGTGGTGGGAACGGCCGTTGCTTCGGCTGTGGGTTCCAGAGTGGGGGCGGGAACGGCCGTTGGGTCCGCTGGTACGCCGCCCACAGCCGGGGTCGCCGTAGCCGTTGCCGCCGCCATCGGCTCGGCCGGGGCCATCGGCTCGGCCGGGGTCGCCTCGCCACACGCCGCCAAAAGCAGCGCCAATAAGACAAGTAAAAGAAGAAGGTTACGATTCATGTGATGCTCCTTGTGATTTGATGGTTTGATGGTTGGCGAGTTTGTTGGTTGGTTGGTTTGTTAGCCAACCCAACCAACCCCTAACCCACCTCATTCTCCTGCACATACGCCTCCAAAAAGCGGACCAACTCCGCCACCGAGGGGAAAGACCAGCCCTCATTACCCGGCAGCGCCTCCAGCCGGCAGCGCCAGCGCGTCTCCTCTGCGGCTGTTTCCGTCCAGAGGCGCAGCAAAAAGGTAGCCCGCCGTCGCGGCGGCGTTGGTCTGTCTTTCGGCAAAGTCATGGATTAGTCGTGCTATAATCTTTGTTGGTTTGATGGTTAGTTGGTTTGATGGTTAACCAACCCAACCAACTAACAAACCAATTAACTAACTAACCAACATCCTACCAACCTTCCGTGATTTCAGCGTGATCTGTATGGATGATGTCCGCCTCAATTTGCTCGGCCGGCCGCAAGTCTGGCGCAACGATGAACTGGTGACAGAATTCGCCTCCGACAAGGTGGTGGCGCTGTTGGCTTACCTGGTTCTGGCCTCCGGCCCCGTCAGTCGCGCCGAGTTGGAAGGGCTGCTCTGGGGCGAATCGCCCCGTGACAAGGCGCAGACCAGCCTGCGCGCCGCTCTGTATAACCTGAATAAGCTGCTCAACGGCCGTTTCCCCACCACTCGCAAAACAGCCGAATTCGACCGGGAACGGCCGTTCACCCTCGACCTCCACGCCCTGCAAAACGCCCTGCAACAAGGCGACCCCCTCGCCGCCGCCGACCTCTATCGCGGCGACTTCCTGCACGGCCTCTACTTCGACGACGCCCCCGAATTTGAGTTGTGGCTGCTGCGCCGCCGCGAAGCCATCCG
>CAYONK010000356.1:0-5438 GCA_964405285.1 uncultured Ardenticatenaceae bacterium | reverse complement strand
ACCTGGCCCGCCTGCTAGAACGCGGCCTGCCCGACGACGTACCCATCGCCCACAAAGTCGGCTGGATAGACGACACACATGGCAACGTCGCCCTCGTCTTTGGCCCGGAGCGCCATTATCTGGTGGCGATGGCGCTGTACGAACCGGGCTGGCTGGAGTGGGATCGCAGCGCCCCACTGTTCGAGGCAGTCTCGCGCCTGGCCTACGCCCACTTCAACCGGCCAGACGCCTACCCGCCGGAAGTGTTGGCCCGACCGCCAGATGTGCCACCCAGCCCCACCCCCGCGCCCACGCCAGCCTATCCCCAGGCTATCGTCTTTGGCACGCGCGGCGTCGGCCTGACACTGCGCGCCGCCCCCGGCGGAGAAGCGATCACCATCCTGCCGGAGGGCACGGTGGTCAGCCTGCTAGACACGCCACCGCAAAGCCACACCGGCCTCACCTGGCGCAAGATCGCCGCTCCCACCGGCGAAGAAGGCTGGGTAGGCGAGATGTTTTTAACGTTTGGCGATTAGAGAGCGATTCTCCGTCCCTCAGCCCCTGGTTGACTGATAAATCTCAGATTTATACCGCGGAGCGCGGAAGACGCGGAGATTCTCTCTGGCACAGCCTCCGCGCTCTCCGTGTTCTCCGCGGTTAGATAAGTTTTGTCAGTCAATCAGCCCTCATTGGCGTCGTCATCTACACGCAAGCGGATCCATAATATCGGGCCAGAGAAAAACAGGCATTGACTTGACCTGTCGATCTGATAATAATATCCAACAGAAAACAACGCTTCACCTTCCTGACTGCACCGCACCACATTTCTTCCACCAACGCCCTCAATCCCCCATCTATTCTGCGGCAACTGTCACCAACAGTTGCTTCCACGCGACTCCTTCGCCGTCTACTGAAGGAGATTGACGCAATACTTTTGTAACTATACCGCCTCCCATGACCTGACAAGTTTTTAGCGAGACGTCTGGCAAATCCGTAGTCTGGTGGAAACCTGGTAGGTCTATATAGTCACATGCTTTTGGAGACAACCGCGAAGGGCACTCCAGGCTCTCCCCCAGGTCTGAACGCGGTTTTCCCCAGAGGAAGCAAGAGACTCATGATCCCCCTGCAAATATCTCTTTTTGGCAAATTTTGCGCCCGTTGCGGCGAAGAAGTGGTGGGCAGTCTGGACGCCAATAAGGTGCAAGAGCTGTTTTGCTACCTTCTGCTGCACGCCAACCAGCCGCACCATCGGGAGAAATTGGCCGGTCTGCTTTGGGAGGAGCAGTCTGCGGTCCAATCTAAGAATTACTTACGGCGCACCTTGTGGCAGCTGCAAAATGCGCTTAAAGCGCAAGCCGATGTCGAGCCGCTGCTGCACGTCGAGCCGGATTGGATCCAACTTGACCAGACGGACAGCCTGTGGGTAGACACGGCCGTTTTTGAACTGGCCTTCACTCAGGTAAACGGGAAACAAGGGGCGAGTCTGGACGAAACGGCCGTTAACAACCTGGTCGAAGCCGTCTCCCTCTATCACGGGGAATTGCTGGAAGGCTGGTACCAAAATTGGTGCCTGTTTGAGCGAGAGCGCTACCGGCAAATGCTGCTCATTATGCTGGACAAACTGATTGCCTATTGCGAAGGGTGCGGCGCCTACGAGATCGCCATCACCTACGGCATGGAAATCCTGCGCTGCGATCTGGCCCGCGAGCGCACCCATCGCCAGCTCATGCGGCTGTATTACCTGACAGGCGACCGTACCGGGGCGCTGCGCCAGTACGAACGCTGCAAAGCCATCCTCCACGAGGAATTGGATGTCCAACCCTCTGCCGCCACTGAGCAATTACGCGCTCAAATCGAAGGGGATGAACTGGCGTTGCCCTTGCTCACTGCGCCCGGCGACGGCATCAACCCAGCCAGCCTGCAAGACGCCCTGCAGCGCCTACACAATTTCGACAGCATCCTCCGGCAAGCCCACCTCGAAGTACAGCAAGAAATCCAGCACCTTGAATCCGCCCTCTCCCGCTTCTTCAGATAAGGCAAGAGAACTGAGAATGGAGATTAGAGATTGGAGATTGGAGACTGGTTTAATCTCCAATCTCCAATCTCTAATCTCTAATCTCTAATCTCTAATCCCCAACTCGCCCGGCGCGAAACGCCCCGTCATACGCGCCAAGATCGCAGCGTAAACACCCCGTTTGCTACACTACGCAGCGTCATGGAAAAAAAGCCGCCCGATTCACGTCCGGCAGAAGAAGACGCCTCGTCCATAGATACCGCCAGCGACAGCCACGCCTTTGTCATCAGAATCTGGCTAGAGGACGCTGAAAGCGACGAATCTCCGGCCCTCTGGCGTGGTTATATCGCCCACGTTCTCGACCACCGCCGCCACTATTTTCAAGACCTGTCTGGCATTTTGCGGTTTATCACCCCGTATCTCGATCTCTGGCTGGCCAAACGCCAGACCTGACCGCCCAAACAAAGCCCCGCTCGTTTAATGATGACTGAAGCAACGGCCGTTTTTCCGCAACACCTGCTCCTCTCCGCCCTCACCAGGCTGGATGGTCTGCTGGAACAAGCCTGCCAGATCGCGCAGCGGGCCACCCCCGCCGCCGAGGATCCCTTTCGCGGGCTATACGTCCATCAGGCCGAACTCGCCGACCTGTTCAGCCGGGGGCCAGGCCAACCTCATCTCTGGTCGGCCAACGGTCATGGCCCGGCGGCGGCAGTCTGGCCGCCACACTCCCCCCTCGCCTGGTTGAGCCACACCTTCGACCTGACCCCCTTTGATTGTGACACGCTTTTATTGGCGCTCGCCCCGGAGATTGATCGGCGCTACGAACGCATTTACGCTTTCCTGCAAGATCATGTCGCCCGAAAACGGCCGTCGGTAGATTTAGCCCTCAACCTGTTATGCCGCGACGCCGTCGAGCGCCTGGCGCAGCGCCAACGCTTCGCCCCGGCCGCCCCCCTGCGCCGTCACGGCCTCCTCCACCTCCTGCCCGAACGAGAGACCGAGCAGCCATCGCTGCTGGCCCACACCCTAAAAGCGGACCCGTTGGTTGTGCAGCTTCTCCTGGGCCAGCCCCACCTGGACGAGCGATTGGCGGCCTGGGCCACCTATACCGCACCACTGCCGCAAGAACCGCCCCCCGCCCTGGCCGATGATGCAATCCAACGTCTCATCGCCCTGGCGGAATCGGCGCAAACCTACCCATCGCCAGCCTGCTTCCACTTTTATGGGCCAGCGGGCGTGGGCAAACGGCAAACGGCCGTTTACCTGGCCGCCCATCTACAAACCCCCCTCCTGGAGATCAACCTGCAACGCCTGCGGAACAGCCAGAGCGACTGGCGCGAACCGCTGCGCATCGCCTGGCGCCAGCAGCATTTCCAACGCTGCCTGCTCTTCCTCAGCCCGGTAGACGCGATGGCCCCGCCGGAGTTCAACCTCTACGCCACCGATTTGCTCGATCTGCTGGCCGAGGCGCAGGGGGTGACGATTTTGGCCGGGCAACGGCCGTTTCTCCCCCCCGGCGAACGCCCGCTCACCATGTTCCCCATCCCCTTCACCCTGCCCGGCGCGCCAGCCCGCCATCACCTCTGGCAGATCGCCCTGGCCCGCTACGATCTGCCGACAGACGAGGCAACCGTCGCCGACCTGGCGACCCGTTTCCGCCTGACGCCGCGCCAGATTGAAACGGCCGTTCGCGCCGCCCGCGCCCAGGTAGATTGGCAGCAGCCAGGGGTGGATGGGGGCATAACGGCCGTTTCCCCATCCCAACTCTTCGCCGCCGCCCGCCAGCAATGCGGCCACGACCTGGCCGCCCTGGCCCAAAAAGTCACCCCCCTCTACACCTGGAACGACATCGTCCTGCCGGACGAGACCCGGAACCAACTACACGAAATCTGCCGCCGCGCCGTCCAGCGTCACCAGGTTTTCCACGCCTGGGGGTTCGAGAGCAAACTTTCCCTGGGCAAAGGGACCAGCGCCCTCTTCTCCGGCCCCAGCGGGGCCGGAAAAACGATGGCCGCGGAGATCATCGCCGGCGAATTGGGGCTGGACCTTTACAAAATAGACCTCGCCGGCGTCGTCAGCAAATACATTGGCGAGACGGAAAAGAATCTGGACCGCATCTTCACCGCCGCCGACAACGCCAACGCCATCCTCTTTTTCGACGAGGCCGACGCCCTCTTCGGCAAACGCTCCGAAGTGCGCGACGCCCACGACCGCTACGCCAACATCGAAATCTCCTACCTGCTGCAAAAAATGGAGGAGTACCCTGGGCTGACAATTCTGGCTACCAATCTGCGCCAGAACATGGACGACGCCTTCGTGCGCCGCCTGGCCTTTGTGGTCCATTTCCCCTTCCCCGACGAAGAGAGCCGCCGCCAGATCTGGCAGGGCATCTGGCCGCGGCAGACGCCGCTGCACGCCGGGGTTGACCTGGATCTGTTCGCCCAGCGCTTCAAACTGAGCGGCGGCAGCATTAAAAATATCGCCCTGGCGGCCGCGTTCCTGGCGGCCGACGAAGGCGCGCCGGTGGCTATGACCCATCTCTATCAGGCCGCCCGGCGCGAGTACCAAAAGATGGGCAAGGCGATTGCTCTGGAAGAGTTCGCGGCTGAGCAAGGCCGACCAGCCGCTGTGTGACGAGTATGGCGCAACAGAACGTAAGGCAAGCCAATTTACGTAGGGATGGCGAAACAAAGCAGCCGGCTGCCCGGCAGGTGGAGGAGGCCGACAACGGCCGTTTCCTCTCCCCAGACCTGCCCGCCCACCTCCTGGCGCTGCAAGATACGGCCGGCAATCAGGCGGTCGCCGCGCTGTTGCAGCATGATCACACCCGCCACCACGCCGACCCGCTGGAGCAGGAAGCCGACCGCCTGGCGCAGCAGCCAGCACCGGCCGCCAACGCCGCGCCACCCGCGGAGACAACAGCGGAAACGCCCCAATCCGGCCCGCCGTCCCACGCCCACACCACCATGCCCGGTCTGGCCAGCGGGCAGCCGCTGCCCGCCGAAACGCAGGCCAGCCTGGAAGCGCAGCTCCAGCACGATTTCAGCCATGTGCGCATTCACACCGATGGTCAGGCGGCGCAAACGGCCGTTCAACTCAATGCCCGCGCCGTCACCTATGGGCGGGACATCGCCTTCGCCCCCGGCCAATACGACCCCCACAGCCCGGACGGGCAGCAATTGCTGGCCCATGAATTGGTCCACACCGCCCAACAAGGGGCAGCCGCGCCACAAACGGCCGTTGCCCCCGCCACCACCAACGCCGCCCCCGCCGCCCAACGCGGCCTCTTCGGCGACATCTGGGAAGGCATTCGCTCCGCCGGACAAGCCATCGGCGGCGCGATCACCTCGGCGGTGGATTGGCTGGGCGACCGCGCCCGCGACGTGGGCAACTTCCTCAGCGGGGCCGCCAACTGGGTCGGCGAAAGACTGCGCGATGCCAGCCA
>CAYONK010000355.1:0-5443 GCA_964405285.1 uncultured Ardenticatenaceae bacterium | reverse complement strand
GGGCGGTACGGCGCGGCGGCCCCGGCGGTGGTGGCGGCGGCGGGGTCGGATGAATTGGCGGCCATCCCTGGCAGCCAGACGCTTTGGGCGGAGCTACGCTGGGCGGCGCGGGCCGAGGCGGTGGTCCATCTGGAGGATTTGCTGCTGCGCCGGACGCGGTTGGGGCTGCTGCTGCCGCAGGGTGGCGCAGCCCACCTGCCGCGCATCCGGGCGATTTGCCAGGAGGAGCTGGGGTGGGACGACGAGCGCTGGGCGGCGGAAGAGGCGGCTTATCGGGCGCTGATCCGCGCCTGTTACAGCATCCCGGAGCGGGAGTTGATTCCCGATTGGCGGGCAGCGTTGGAACGTGAAGACCCGAAGGGTTTGGGAAACTCTTCGGGTCTGGGGGGAAAACGGCCGTTCTTCCTCCTGGCCGCTCTTTTGACGGTGTTCTCTCTTTGGCTCTGGCGCAAGCGCCGCACCTCGTAGGGGCAACCCTTGTGGTTGCCCTCTCTGCGGTTGCGACTGAGGGCTGGCACAAGGCCAGCACCTACAAGATGCTGAGATGCTGAAACAGAAAATCTGCGCATTTCGGGTATAATCGGCAAAACGTGGCTGCTTACCACGAAGGCACGGAGGGCACAGAGCCAAAACCTGCAAACAACTCCGTGTTCTCTGTGCCTCCGTGGTGAAATGACAGAGAGGTCCGACAGCTACGACAAAGCGCTGATTCCCGACGGGGGTATGTATGCAGATTTTCGTCACCGGGGCGACAGGATTCGCCGGTTCCCATCTACTCGACCAACTGCTGGCGCAGGGACACCACGTCACCGCCCTGATGCACGCCGCCACCAGCCACCAAAGTTTGCCCGACCATCCGCGCCTGACGGCCGTTACCGGCGATTTGCTCGATCCGGAGTCGTTGAAAACGGCCGTTACCAGCGTGAAGCCCGACGTCATCTACCACCTGGCCGGGCAGGCTTATCCCGCCCTCTCCTGGAACAAACCCGCCCTCACCCTGGCGATCAACACCGGCGGCGTGGCCAATCTGCTCGACGCGGCCGTCGCCGCTGGCCGCCCGCGCGTCGTTATCGTCACCAGCGCCGAGATTTACGGCTTCGTCAGTCAGGCAGAACTGCCGCTCACTGAGCAATCCACGCCGCAGCCGCGCCATCCCTATGGGGTGAGTAAATGGGCGGCGGGGATGTTAACGGCCGTTTACTGGCAGCGCTACCAACTCCCCGTCGTCGAGGCCCGACCCTTCAACCACATCGGGCCGCGTCAGGCGCTCGGCTTCGTCGTGCCTGATTTCGCCAGCCAACTGGCGGCCATCAAACTGGGGCGACAGCCCGCCAAAATCGCCGTCGGCAACCTGGACGCGCAGCGCGATTTCAGCGACGTGCGTGATGTAGTCCGCGCCTACATCGCCCTGGCCGAACGGGGCCAGCCTGGCGAGGCTTACCTCATCTGCTCCGGCCAGCCCGTTTCCATCCATTACCTGCTCAACACCCTCATCGAAGCGGCCGGGATCAGCGTCGAGGTCAGCTACGATCCGGCGCGGATGCGGCCGTCGGACACCCCCTGCCTCTATGGCAGCTACGCCAAAATCAAACGCGACACCGGCTGGCAGCCGGAAATCCATTTGCGCCAGGCCCTCAACGACGCCCTGGCCGATTGGCTAGACCGGTTAAAGAATGCTATGTAAAGTTTGCCCGTTTTATGGTAAACTGTGAACGATTAACGATTGACGATTGACGATTGACAATTGACAATTGACAATTGACAATTGATGAGTGTGTGGTCATGGGCGAACTTCATTTTTCTCGTAATGGTAAATGGGCGATGTTATCGTGCGGTCGGCTGACCCTGTTTGTGTTGCTGCTGCTGAGTGTGGGGCTGACGGGATGCCGCCAGGTGACGGAGGAGATTTTGCCGACGTTGGCGGCGGTGGCCAATGTGCCAACCCTGACGCCGAGCAATACGCCGCAGCCGACTGGGCTGGCGACGGCTACCTGGACGCCGCGCGCTACGCGCACCCCCTACATCACGCCGACTTTTGTGAACACGGCCATTCCCCCGGAAATCCAGACGCGGCAGTTTGTATCGGGCGGGCTGATCCCCGGCGTGCCTTCCGGCGGCTCCGGGGCATTTCCGACTGTGACCCAGGTTATGCCCCGCTCCACGCAAACGGCCGTTGCCGCTACCTCAACGGCCGTTATCTCCCAGACGTTGGTCGCGGCGACAGCCACCCAGGTCGCCGCCACAGCCACCTCTTTTGCCGCCTCGGCCACCCCTTTCCCCAACAACTGGCGCGGTGAATACTTCAACAACCGTGATCTGGCCGGAACGCCCGCCCTGGTGCGCAACGATCCGCAAATCGCCTTCAATTGGGGTGGCGGTTCGCCTGGCAATGGCCTGAACAGCGACAATTTCTCCGTCCGCTGGGAGCGAATAGTCACCCTGGAAAATGCCACCTATCTCTTTTACGCCTACAGCGACGATGGCATTCGCGTTTTTCTCAACGACAGCCTGATCATTAACCAATGGACGAACGCCCAGAACCGCGTCTTCTTCGCCCGCGTTGGCGTGCCAGCCGGGCAACATCGGCTGCGGGTGGAGTATTTTGAAGGCGAAGGAAACGCCTACGCCTTCTTCAATTGGGAATTGGCCACCGAACTGGCCTGGGTGGGTGAATACTACAACAATGCAAACCTGACTGGCCCGCCGGTTTTCGTGCGGCAGGACATGAATGTGAACTTCAATTGGGGCGCAGGCGGGCCGAATGGCCTGAACGTCACCGATAACTTCTCGGTGCGCTGGACCCGCAATATTGAGTTCGCCCCTGGCGTCTTTGAATTTTTGGCGAACGCGGATGATGGTGTGCGCGTTTTTGAAGGGAATAACACCCTGATTGACGAATGGCGGGCGAACGATGGTACGCAAACCTTCCGCCGCGAAGCGTCGTTGTCGGGAGCGCGCCAGATTCGCGTGGAGTATTACGAAGGAACCGGCAATGCCCTGATCAACGTGCGCATCCGCCCGCTGGTTGGGACCAGTACGCCAACGGCAACGGCAACGCCGACCGCAACGCCAACCGCCACTCCTTCACTGACACCATCAATTACGCCATCACCTTCGGCAACACCGTCGTTCACGCCGACGGCGACTGAAACCGCGACGCCGACGGAGACGCCTGAGGCGACCGTGACGCCGTAAAGCCGATGGCGCAAAAGAAAGAGCGGCTGGATAAGCTGCTGGTCAGCCGGGGATTGGCCCCCACGCGAGCGAAGAGCCAGGGGTTGATTATGGCGGGCGAGGTGTTTGTGGATGGGGCGCGGGTGGATAAGGCGGGAACGGCCGTTTCCCTTGACGCCCAGATTGAATTAAAGACCCCCATGCCTTACGTTGGGCGTGGGGGTTTTAAGTTGGCCGGGGCGCTGGACCAATTTGGCCTGGCGGTAGAAGGGGCGGTTTGCGCCGACGTGGGGGCCTGCACCGGCGGTTTTACCGACGTATTGTTGCAGCGGGGCGCGGCGCGGGTGTACGCCATAGACGTGGGGTATGGTCAGCTTGATTGGAAACTGCGCCAGGATGAGCGGGTGGTGGTGTTGGAGCGGACCAACGCCCGTTATATGGAAAGCCTGCCGGAGCCGATCTCCTTTGTGTGCATTGACGTCTCTTTCATCTCGGTGCGGCTGATTTTACCGGCGGTGGCTGGCTGGTTGGCGGCTGATGGTCAGGTGGTCGCCCTGATCAAACCGCAGTTTGAGGCGGGACCGGGGCAGGTGGGTAAAGGGGGCGTGGTGAAGGAAACGGCCGTTCATCGCCAGGTGTTGCTCGATGTGTTAACCTGGTGCGGGGCGCATGGCTACGTCCCGGCCGGCCTGATGCGCTCGCCGATCAGCGGGGCGGATGGGAACCTGGAGTTTTTGCTCTGGTTGCGTCTGACGGGGGAAACAATGGTGGGGGAAACGGCCGTGGCGCAGGCGCTACAGGACTCATCAGGCTGAGAGTGTGTGCCCGCCGCCGCGCCGCATCTCGTGCTGCACAATGCTGAGTAAAGTTTCGGCGTTGTAGGGTTTTTTCAGGATGGAAACGGCCGTTGCCATATCTCCTAACTTTTCCTGGATGGTCCGGGTGTCGTAACCGGTAGAGATTAAGACTTTCACTGCCGGATCAATCACCTGGAGGCGGTGGATCACCTCGTTCCCATCCATATCACCTGGCAGATGCCAATCCAAAATCACCAGATCAATCTCCTGGTGATGTTTCTGGAAGAGCGAAAGCCCCTCTCGGCCTGATTGCGCCGTAAGCGACTCTATCCCGGCTGAGTCGAGAATAGCAGCCATTGCTTCCAGGATATACGTCTCGTTTTCCACGACCAATACCGTGTCAAACATGTCGCACCTGTCTCAATGAATCGCTAAATGTTTAGGGATACGTTGGCTTGTTGGTAGGAAAATGGTGAAGGTGGTGCCCAGGTTTTTCTTGCTTTTAATTGCGATACCGCCATTGTGCCGTTTGACGATTTCGTAAGTAGCCGGCAAACCAAGCCCCTGTCCATGTGTTTTAGTCGAGAAGAAAGGATCGAAGATTCGGGCCAGGGTGGACTCGTCCATGCCATGTCCGGTATCTTGGATAGAAAAATAAACGTACTCGCCGGGAAAAAGAAGGCTGCCGTCGTGTAACGCTGGCTCCTGGTTGCGGCGCACGGTAATCCGCCCGGTGCAGATGGTCAATTCTCCGCCAGCCTGGTCAATAGCCTCGGTGGCGTTGATGGCCAGATTCATGATCACTTGTTGCAATTGGGCCGGCACGGCTTCGATCGTGGGCAGTCCGGGGGGTAGGTTAAGCTTCAGGGTGACGTTTTTTAGCAGCACAGATGCCAGCAGGTCAATGGTCTCTTGCACAATGGGGTTGAGGTCAACGCTCTCTGGTTCGGGAGGTTCCGCGTGGGAGTAGGCCAGCAATTGAGCCGTCAGGATGGCTGCGTATTCGGCTGTTTTCAGAGCTTGCTCAACGTGAAGACGAGCGGCTTCATCCGGGGCTATGTTCAATAGGGCCAGCGAGGCGTGCCCCATGATACCGGTCAGGAGGTTGTTGAAATCATGGGCGATACTACTGGCCATAAACCCCAACTGCTCCATTTTTTGGCTCTGGTAATTTTTTTGCAGCTGTGTTCCGTTGGCCATTGGCCTGGTATTAAAAGAAAAAACAGGGGGCTGATTTGGGTTTGTAGCGCTCATAGTCTATACAGGGTAGCCGCATGGGCTTAGATCGTCTGAGCTTTTTGCTCAAAGGTAAGCATAGCATAAACGGGCTGCTTATACCTGTGAATAGCTATAAAACGACTACAAAGGAGCTACAAAACAGCTACAAATTCTTCGGTTTTGCCGGGATAAAATGGTTTTTTTTGGGGGGTGACCAGATTGGTTACCCCGTGGTTGCGGCAAATCGCCGGGTG
>CAYONK010000354.1:4327-5448 GCA_964405285.1 uncultured Ardenticatenaceae bacterium | reverse complement strand
CGTAGATCGGGGCAACGGCCGTTACCGTCGCCCTCTCCCGCAGCAAAGCCACCGCATGCGGCAGGTTACGCTCCTTCTCAATGTTCGAGCCGAGGGTGAGGATGGCGGCGTTCATGGTGGAGTGGAGAGTGGAGATTAGAGATTGGAGATTGGCCCAATCTCCAATCTCCAATCTCTATCTCTATCTCTATCTCTATTGCCGCTCAGGAGAAATCGGCGCGGGTGCGTTCGATCTCGATGCCGACCGATTCGGCGAAGCGCAGCGCGCCCGGCTTCTCCAGCCGCACCTGCACCCGCTCCACGCCAAACTCCGTGATGACGATCCGGGCGATGTCCGTCACCAATTTCTCCACCAGAAAGTCGGAGGATTCCTCCACGTGGCGGATGATGCGCTTGGTGATGCTTTTGTAATTCACCGCGTCGGCGATGTCGTCAGAAGCGGCCGCCGTCCGAATGTCGGCGTCAATGACCATGTTGATCAGAATGTCTTGCTGATTGACCCGCTCGTCAGGATTAATGCCAATAATCCCGCGCAGCAGCAGATCGCGAATAATAATTTTGTCCATTTGATTTCTCCGGTGGCTGGTGGCTGGTGGCTGGTCGGGAACTCCCAACTCCCAACTATCAACTCCCAACTGTCAACTCCCCACTACCCGCATTTCCATCCAGGCCAGCATATCCGCCACCACTTGTGCGTGGTGGCTGTCGTTGTGCGATTCGTGGTAGCCGCCTTCGTAGGCCAGGTAGGTTTTGTCGGCCGAGCCGGCATTGTCAAAGAAACGGCGGCTGTCTTGCGGCGAGGTGATGGGGTCGGCTGAGCCGTGGATCAGCAAGAGAGGTAGTTGCAAGGTGGCGGCGTTGGCCTGGCAGCGGGCGGCGGCGGCCATGATTTCGGTGGCCAGGCGGGGCGTGCCTTTGCTGTGGACGAGCGGATCGCCCTGGTAGGCGGCCACGGCTTGCGGATCGCGGGAAATGCCGTTGGCGTCCAGCCCGGTACTCAGGCTGAGGGTGGGCCAGAGGCGGGAGAGGAGGCGGCTGGCTGCCAGCAACAGGGGCGAGACGCCGATTTGCCCAACGGCCGGGGCGGAGATGATCGCCCCGCGCAGCCCGGCGTCCGGGTG
>CAYONK010000354.1:0-4227 GCA_964405285.1 uncultured Ardenticatenaceae bacterium | reverse complement strand
ATGGTGAGCGATTGCACGTAGCGGCCGATGCCGCTGCCGCCAATCAGCACAAAGTAGAGAAAGCGCAGCCAGGTCAGCAGCCCGACCAGCAGGAAGGGCAGGGCGATGTAGCTGAAGGTGCGCAATGGCTCGTAAAAGGCGTAGAGGCGCAGGATGGTGCCGGCCTGGGCTTTGATGAAGTGCCACATGTTTTTTTGCAGGCGCGACGGCCGTTCTGTCTCATTCACCTCAATCGGCACGCTTTGCACGGCGAGTCCCAGTTTGCCCGCCTGGATGATCGTCTCCAGGGTGTAGCTAAAGCGGGTGAGGATGTTGAAGCGCAGCGCCGCCTCCCGCGAATAGGCGCGGAAGCCGCTGGCCGCGTCTGGCACGTCTGTGCCGCTGACGGTGCGCACCAGCCCGCTGCCCAGCTTTTGCAGCGCCCGCTTCAGCGGCGAAAAATGGGCCACCCGCCCCACCTGCCGGTCGCCGATGACGACGTGGGCTTCGCCCGCCACCACCGGCGCGACCAGATCGGCGATGTAGCGGCCGGGATATTGGTGGTCGGCGTCGGTGTTGACGATGATGTCCGCCCCCAGGCGGAGGCAGGCGTCCAGCCCGCTTTGGAAGGCGCGGGCCAACCCCTGGTTTTGCCGGTGACGGATGACGTGGTGGACGCCGAGGGCGTGGGCAACGGCCGTTGTCTCATCCTGGCTGCCATCGTCAATCACCAGAATTTCCAGGCAGTCAATGCCCGGCAGAGTGCGGGGCAAATCGGCCAACGTGTCCGGCAACGTCTCCGCCTCATTGTAGCAAGGGATCTGGATGATACATTTCACAGGTGAGATTGTAACCAGTGGGGGATAGGTGGGCAAGAAGGCAGGGCAATCGCTTTCTAAAAAATGGGACACGGATAAACACAGATGAACACAGATTTTTGGTGGTTTCATCTGTGTTCATCTGTGAAAATCTGTGTCCAATGTTCTTCCAGAAGCGAATATGCGTACTCTGAGACTAGAAAGCGATTGCCCTGGGCAAGGAGGCTGTTTTTTCAGACCTGCCAGGTTTTTCAATGTGATGTCGCTAAGCGAGACCGCTTCCTGAAACCTGTCTGGTCTGCCGCTTACAGCTTGTCTCTATCAGGGGACAATCCGGTCCAGGTCGCGCCAACTGACCAGATGCCCATCCTGCATTTGCCAGGAGGCATCTCCGCCATACACCACATAGGCCGGCGTGGCGGAATCCGTTTGTAACCGCTGCCAATACCGGATATTGCGGAAATAATCGCTGGAAACCGTTTTGCCAGCCTTCATTTCCACCGGGATCACGCGCTGCCCATCTACCAAGACCCCATCAATCTTATGCCCCTGGCTGTCTTGCCAGAAGTAAGGGTATTGCCGCTGCCCGCTGTGCAAGGCGCGTTTGACAAACTCATTCATGATCAGATTTTCAAACAACGCGCCTTTCAAATAATGGGTCGCCACCTGCTCCGCCGCTTGAATCCCCAGCAGCGAACAGGCCAGGCCGGTATCATAAAAGTAGAGTTTGGGCGATTTTACCAGCCGTTTGTTGAAGTTTTCATGATGAGGCCGAATCTGGTAAACCACATAAGACGCCTCTAACACAGACAGCCACGCTTTGGCTGTGTTGGCGCTGACACCGGCGTCGTTCGCCAGACTGGCATAGTTGATGAGCTGCCCCACCCGCCCGGCGCAAAGTTGGGTGAATTGGATGAAGGCGTTCAGGTCAACGATATTTTTCAGCAGGCGTACATCGCGCTCCACATAGGTTTGCAAATAAGGCGGATAAAAATCGGTGGGCGGGATGTGGCGATCATAAATGCGTGGGTATTGGCCGTTGAAAACGGCCGTTTCATACCGCTCAAACGTCACCCCACCCACCGCCAACTCCGCCAGCGAAAACGGCAGCAGACTCAGCACCGCGCTGCGGCCGGCCAACGATTGGCCGATCTGCTCCATTAGCAAAAAATTGGTTGAGCCGGTGAGGATAAAACGAAGGTCCTGGTCTGTGTCTACCAGGGTTTGGATGTAGGAGAAAAGGTCTGGCGCGCGCTGCGCTTCGTCCAGGATGGCGCCCTGGGCAAAATTGGCTAAAAAGCCGCGCGGATCGGTCAGGGCAAACTGGCGCACATCTGGCTCTTCCAGAGAGACATAGGGCAAGTCAGGAAAAACGGCGCGAACGAGGGTGGTTTTGCCCGATTGGCGTGGGCCGGTGAGCGAGACAACGGGGAATTTCTGCGCCAGATCAAGCAATTTTGGCGCGAGGGTGCGTGGGA
Organism: uncultured Ardenticatenaceae bacterium; assembly: GCA_964405285.1. Lineage (GTDB taxonomy): Bacteria > Chloroflexota > Anaerolineae > Promineifilales > Promineifilaceae > Leptovillus. The sequence continues at coordinate 1,952 of CAYONK010000354.1, read as the reverse complement.
TCATGCCCAAATCATAGCAAAAACCTTGCAAATCTGCAATCCGATTGCAGATTTGCAAGGTTTTCTTCCGGAGATGGGTCCGACCCTGGAGACGGAACCCACCTGGAATGATGCTTGAACTTTACGAGACCTTGTCATTCTGAGCCGCAGGCGAAGAATCCCAAGGCGTTTTGTGGACCAGAACCTTATCCTCGGCCAAATCCTGGGGATGCTTCGCTGCGCTCAGCATAACATAATACGAGAGTCTCGTTGTCGTATCAGGCATGGGACGGAGCGGCCGCGCCGTTGCCAGCGTGGAACTGCTCTTCCTCGGTGGAGCCTTTCAAGGCCACCGTCGAAGATTCGCCCTGGCTGATCACCATCTGGATTTCGTCGAAGTAACCCGCGCCGACGAAGCTCTGATGCTTGATCGCCCGGAAGCCATGATCCTTCTGCATCTGGAACTCTTTTTGCTGGAAGCGGGCGTAGGCGGCCATGCCCTGGTCGCGGTAGCCGAGGGCCAATTCGAACATGCCCGCGTTCAGGTTGTGGAACCCGGCCAACGTGACGAATTGGAAGGCGTAGCCCATCTTGCCCAGCTCTTGTTGGAAGTTGGCGATGGTCTCGGCGTCCAGGTTTAGCTCCCAGTTGAAGGAGGGGGAGCAGTTGTAGGCCAGCAGTTTGCCGGGGAATTCGGCGTGGATCGCTTCGGCGAAGCGGCGCGCCTGCTCGACGTCCGGGTGGGAAGTCTCGCACCAAACGATGTCGGCGTAAGGGGCGTAGGCCAGCCCGCGGGAGATGGCCTGATCCAGCCCGGCGTTGGTGTAGTAGAAGCCTTCGTGGGAGCGTTCGCCGGTGATGAAGGGCTTGTCGTTGTCGTCAATGTCGCTGGTGATCAGGTTGGCGGCGTCGGCGTCGGTGCGGGCGACGATGATGGTGGGCACGCCCATCACATCGGCGGCCAGGCGGGCGGCGACGAGCTTTTGCACTGCTTCGCGAGTGGGGACCAGGACTTTGCCGCCCATGTGGCCGCATTTTTTGGCCGAGGAGAGCTGATCTTCAAAGTGAACGGCCGCCGCGCCCGCTTCGATGAACGCTTTGGTCAATTCGTAGGCGTTGAGCGAGCCGCCAAAGCCGGATTCGGCGTCGGCAACGATGGGGGCGAACCAGTGGACGTCGTTGTTGTCGTCCAGGTGGTAAATCTGGTCGGCGCGTTGCAGGGCGTTGTTGATCCGCTGCACCAGGGCCGGGGCGCTGTTGGCCGGGTAGAGGCTTTGGTCGGGGTAGGTCTGGGCGGCGACGTTGGCGTCGGCGGCCACTTGCCAGCCGCTGAGGTAGATCGCTTTCAGGCCAGCCTGGACCATCTGCACTGCCTGATTGCCGGTGACGGCTCCCAGAGCGTGGACGTACTCTTGCTCTTGCATAAGCTGCCATAGGCGGTCGGCCCCCATTTGGGCCAGGGTGTATTCAATTTTAATCGAGCCGCGCAGGCGCAGGACATCTTCGGCGCTGTACGGCCGTTTTACCCCCGCCCACCGCGCATTGGTCTGCCAATCATTTTCTAAAGCCTGGATTTCGTTGGTACGCATGTTTTTTATTCCTCGTGTTTTTGATGGGGAAAGGAGATTGGGGATTGGAGATTGGAGATTGGGCATTCTCTAATCTCCATTCTCTAATCTCTAATTCAAATGTTCATACGCCGCGAGCGTGAGAAAGTCGGTGAATTGCTTTTCGGTGATGAGTTTCTCGAATAGCTCGGCGGCCAGTTCGTATTTGCCTTGATAGTAGGCCGTGTCGCCGACGCGGGCTTTGATGTCGGCCAGGACCTGGGGGGCGACTTCGCGGTAGAGGTCGGCGTTGATGGAACGGCCGTTTTCCAACACCGCGTTCTCATTATTCACCCACTGCCACAACTGCGAGCGGGAGATTTCGGCCGTCGCCGCGTCTTCCATCAGGTTATAGATGGGCACGCA
>CAYONK010000353.1:3925-5464 GCA_964405285.1 uncultured Ardenticatenaceae bacterium | reverse complement strand
ATGGCGTTTTCGATCCGGGTGCGGTAGTCGAGCGCCTCCTCAAACTGAAGGCGCAGCTTCCGGTCGGCGATGGTTTTAGAATCGAAATCGCGGCGCAGCGCCTCGGCCATCACCTTTTGGTAAAGCTGTTTGTCGGTCAGGCTGCTGGCGATGAGGCCAGCCTCGGCCAATGCGCCAGCAGTCAGTATCCATCCAGGGTGGGGCACAAAACCGACATCCCCCAAAAAAACAGCCAGGGCAGACAGAAAAACGGTTAGACCGACAATGACCGCACTCTCCCAGCGGAAGAGGGCGTGTTCAACGAATTTGCGCTGCACTCGTTTTTCCAGTTCTTCCCGTTTGTCGTTACTCATGGCGATTCTCTTTTGGCTGTGATGGGTCGTCTGCCAGCGCGCGCTGCACGGCTTCGCGCAGGCGCGCGAGCTGGGTTTGCTGCTCCGGCGTGAGCGGGCGGGCCAGGGCGGTTTGCAACACGTCTTCGCTGCGCCGGTAAAAGCCAAGCCGGGCGTAGGCGGCGGCCAGGTTCCGCTGGAACGTGACCTGAGACGGCTCTTTGGCGGCCGCGCGCTGCCAAAGAAGAACGGCCGTTGCCCATTCTCCTCGTTCGGCGGCCCGGCTGGCAGCGGCATGGTAGCTGCCCGCTTCGCGCAGCCCGGATGGCACGGCCGCAATCTGGCGGCGCGTGGTCCGCTCGAAATCCGGCCCGGCTTTGAAGGCGGCGTAGTAGAGGGCAAGGAGAACGGCCGTTACCTGAAAGACCTGCAACAGGGTGGCCAACGCCGCAAAAAGCGGGTTGACCACCTCATCAAATATCGGCCCGATCTGCCACAGCGCCTCCGGCGCCATCTCCGCCGGAATCAGAAATCCGGCGATATTGGCAAAGAGGATCAGGCAGAGCAGCGCAACGGCCGAAACGTAGGCCCAAAATTGACGGAAGTAAACGCCGCCGGCCAGCGCGACAAAGGCAATCATCAGTAAACTCGGCAAAACCGCTGCCACCACACTGCGCCGGACGATCACGTCGTAAAGCGCTTGCAGCAGGAAAAGCTGACCTGTTCCCAAGAGCATCACCCAGAAGATGTGGAGGCTGGTGTTGGGCTGTTCATAACGATAGGCAGAGACGTTCAGGTTGCGCCCACAGCGCGGGCAGCGTGGCTGCTCGTCGGTGATTACCTGGGCGCAATAGGCGCATAGATCGTTGTCTTGTTCCCAGACGTCGTCGTAAGCGGACGTTTGTTTGTAACCGATGAAGGATGCCGGGGTGGGGGAAACGGCCGTTTGTCTCGTTTCGCTTAATTTAGCCAGGCCACGCCGCGCCGCCGGGTTGTCCGGGTTTAGCGCCAGCACGTTCTCCAGGCACACAAGCCGATCATTGTCCGTTTCCACCGCGCCGCTTAACCAGAGCCAGCCCGCTTCGTTCCGCTCATCCGCTTCCACGACACGCAACAACAGCGCCTGCGCCTCTGCCCGGTCGCCCGCTTTCAGCGCCGCAATCCCATCTCGCAGCCACTCATCAACGTCAGACACGGTTTGTTGAGT
>CAYONK010000353.1:0-3825 GCA_964405285.1 uncultured Ardenticatenaceae bacterium | reverse complement strand
CAGTATACAGTGTGCAGTGTGCAGTGAAGGACACCCACTGTTCACTGTTCACTGTTTACTGTTCACTGTTTACTGTTCTGTTCAACCACTGCCCGCGCCGGCGGCCGATTCGGCCTGGTCTTCGGCAAAGAGCGGCCGACTTGGCTCGGCCAGACCCAGGCGTCGTTTGCGTTCCTCCAGTTGTAGTTCGATCTCCGTCTTGCCCAGAATGTCGTCCATCTGGTTGTCCAGGCTGCTGGCGTACATTTCGCTGTGGGCGCTGGCAGTGTCCAAACGGCGCTGGATGGAGTCGCGCAGCCGGGCGATGTCGCCGTCGCCAATGCCTTGCAGATCGTTGAGACTTTTGATCGCTTTGACGGTGGTCTCTTTCGACTTGGCCAGACGCAGCAGCGCTTCCATCTCCCGCTCTTCCTGGCGGATGGTTTGCAGCTTGGCCTGGAGTTTGAGGCGGGCGTTCAGCAAGGCTTCGTACTCGCGCTGCTGGCGCACCCATTGCTCGTGGTACTGCTCTTGCAGGCGGCGATTGCTGTTTAGTTCGTTTTGGGCGGCAGTGGCCAGATCGGTTTTACCCTGCATCAGGAGCATGTCTATGTTACGGTCGAGTTGGTCGGCCTTCTTTTTGTACTCGTTGTATTTCCGCTCCATAGATTTCACTTCGCCGCCGATGGTGGCGGCAGCACGTTCCAGATCGTTCAGGTTGGCTTCGGCGTCACGAATGTATTGCCGCATGACGGCGACGGAGTTGGTCTCCAGGGCGCGGTCTACCATCGCGTGCAAATTGGCCTGAATCAGGGTTTGGGTCTTTTCCAATAAAGATGCCATATTAACTCTCCTTATGTGGTTTTTGAGTAATTGTCTAACGGTTTCACTGCCGGGTGGGGCAGTGGGGCAATGGGTAGGACCAGGCGAAAGGCAAAGTGGGTTGTGGTCTGATCGAGCAGTAAACGGCCGTTATGCAGCCCCACATACCCCTGAGCAATGCTCAAGCTGGGTGATTCCGCCAACGTCGCAGCCCCGGTTTCTTCCTGCGCCAGGTATCGTTCCACCCTCCGCGCCTCCAGAGGGGAAAGCGGGTAGGGAAAGCGAAGCGTCAGGTAGATTTCACCCACGGTTGGCGCAGCGACCAACTCAATTACCCCATCCGAGTAAGGTTTGTAAAAAGAGAGACCAACATCCAACAGACGATGCAGGCAATCCATCAACATCACCCGGTCGCCGTAAACGGCCGGCAAGCCAACTTGCAAAGCACAGGCGACAGTGATCCCTTTGGCTGCGGCAAACTCTCCGGCCATTTGACCTGCTTCATACAACAGATAGCCAACGTCTGAGATCATCTCGGCCCGTAGTTGGTAAGCCATCTCCGCCTCACCCGTCTTAATTTCTGCCAGGGAGATAAAATCTTCGATCAACCGGCTCAGGCGGAGGCTGCTCGACTGAATCCCTTGCAGCGATTCCTTAAGCTCCTCGTCGGTGCGCGTTTCGCTGATTTGATGCTCTAATTCGCCAGAGTAACGGGTGACCGAGGCCAGCGGAACCTGAAAATCGGGCGTGATCAGTTCGATAATGCCGCGCTTCAGGTCATCAAAATCGCGCGACATCACCTGCTTCATCTGATATTGGCGATCTAGCTGCTTTACGATCAACCCCATCAATTCGTCGCTATCGTAGGGTTTGGTCACATATTCTTCTGCGCCGCTGCGCAGGCCGCGATGGACATCGGCACGCTCCCCTTTGGCGGTGAGAAAAATAAAGGGGATTTGCACCCAGTCTGGGTTTTTGCGCACTTCTTGCAAGAAAGTGTAGCCGTCCATGTAGGGCATCATAATGTCCGAAATGATGAGGTCGGGGATGAGTTCGGCCACGCGCTCTAGCCCCTGACGGCCGTTATTGGCTGTGCGGATATTTAGCGCATAAGGAACGTTGTAGATGGAAAGCAGTTCGCGCAACCCTTCTAGCAGATATTGCTCGTCTTCGACGATGAGGACGTTGGCGGTTTTCCCGACCTGGCCCTGCTCCAGAGAGGCAGCGCCAAGCTCATGGTAGATAGGCAGCACCACGGAAAAGGTGCTGCCTACGTTCTCTTCGCTTTGCACCTCTATCCGGCCATGATGAAGCTGCACCAACCCGTTGGCGATGGTCAGCCCGGCTCCGGCCCCTTGCTGCTCTAGCTGATCCCGATTGTATTGCACGAAGAGGTCGAAAATGCGGCTTTGCATTTGCGGCGGCAGGCCGATCCCTTCATCGCGGATGGAGATAAGCAATTCGTCGGCGCGAACGGCCGTTTCCACGGTAACGGCCGTTCCCGACTGCCGCACAAAACGTTTAGAGGAAAACTTGATCGCATTATCCAAAAGCTGCTGAAAAATCAGCCGTAAACTGTGCGGTTCGCCCCAAACCGGGGGCATATTCGGATTGGGGTGATACACCAGGCGCAAATCGTGGCGGCCGGCCCTCCCCTGAAAGCTCTCTACCACCTCACGCAACAACCCATCTACGTCTGTAATCACGCGGGCCTGCTGTTCAAATTTACGTTGGGTCTCGCCGCTGCGCAATTCCACCACCGCAATAAAGCTCTCGATCAAACGAGTCAGACGCAAACAGCCCGCCTGAATGCCGCGCAGATATTCCTGAAAATTGTCGGCGTCGGCATAAGTATTTACGCTGTCAGCCAGCATCTCGTAATAGGCGGTAACATACGTCAGCGGCGTACGAAACTCGTGGTTGAGAATCTGTAGAACGCCTTTTTTAAGATTATTGATGTGCTGCTCGCGCAGGCGCTCAAGTTCCAGTTTGCGATCTAGTTGGGTTTTAATGAGTTCCAGCAACTCGACGCTTTGAAACGGCTTGGTGATGTAAAGCGTCGCTTTGCTCAGGCGGCCCTGGTGGATCTCATGCTTCTCGCCGCGCGCGGTCAGAAAGATGAAGGGGATGTTGGCCAGTTCTGCACGCTTTTGTAACTGATTGAGAAGTTGGAAGCCATCCATCAATGGCATCATGATGTCGGAGACGATGATGTCCGGTATCTCGGCGTTTAAAAGGGTGAGCGCTTCTAACCCGTTACCAGCGGTCAGGATGGTCAGCTCATAACCCAGGTCAACCACCTCCAGCAAGTCTCTCATGCCATAGAGCATGGACTTGTCATCTTCAACCAGGAGAATTGTCGCTGAACGTGTCATAGTATATGTAGTTGCAAAGTCGCCACAATCCTGTTTTCAGGCAGCAAAAACGGCCGTTACCCACGCAACGGCCGTTGCCAACCCCCTCTAACCCGGGGCACATCCATCCAACCTATCAGGCGCGGCGCAAACGCCGGGCCATAAATAACACAGCCACCAGCGCCAGGCCAAGCAACATAGCGCCCCAGGTATCAATACCCGTATCCGGCAGAGCGCCTTTGTCGTTGCCGGTCAGCACTGGGATGGGCGTTGGCGTACTATCGTCCGTTGGGTCAAAGGTTGTCGTGCCCTCCGCGGGCGGCGCATCTTCGTCGCCATCTTCGCCAACCACCTCCCCTTCCGGCACAACCGGCGTCGGCGTGGGGGGTTCGGGCGTCTCTGTCGCAGGAGGGGGTTCTGTGGCAGTGGGCGGTAATGTGGGCGTCTCTGTTGGGCGGGCGGCTTCCGTCTCCATCGCCATGATGGTCTGCGTTACCGCTTCGTTGGTGACGGCCACGATGGCGTTCCGCGTTTCAATCGCCGAGACGGTGGCATTAGCCACCACTTGCTGGTCGCCTGAGCCACGCGAGAACAAGGAAAATGCGCCACAACCCGCCGCCAGGATAAAAACGTGTAAGAGAAGGCCAACGGCCGTTAAAAACGGCCGGTT
>CAYONK010000352.1:0-5471 GCA_964405285.1 uncultured Ardenticatenaceae bacterium | reverse complement strand
CGACCGTCAATTGCAGCAGATACCCCTCATAGCGGGCCAGGGTGGCCTGCGCCCAACGGATGTAGGCGTCCAATTTCTCCCCGGCCGCGTCGTCGCCATCATAATCCAATCCGGAAAAGCGGAGGAAGAGGGTGACGGCCGGCCGTAATTCCGCTAAAAATTGCTGCTCGCCGCTGGCCTGCCCCCCGACCGCCAATCGCTTGTAGACCGGTGGTAGTAGCCAGGGGCGCAACTGCTCTGGGGTGAAGGCGGCGCGGGAGATTTCCGGCCAGGGGGCGGAGAGAGTGACGGGGATACGCAGGCTGTCAATCACCGCGTAACGTGCCCCTTGCTCGTCGCTGCGCCAGGCGATAACATGCGCATAGTTGCCCAGGGCGGCCACCGCTGCCGGTCCGAGGACCACTTCGCCGGGCTGAGCCTGCTTTTCGGCGGCGGCCATATGGTCCAGGGTGGCCCCGGCCAGCACGTCCATCCGCTGAATCGCTTCGTCGCCGACGAGGAAGCGGCGCACCGGCCCGACGGTGAGCGCGACTTTGATGGCCAGGGAAACGGCCGTTCCCCCCGGCGTTCGCAAATCGGTAAAGCCCCCCATCACCTGCTGCATCGCCAGGGCGCAGGCGGCTGCCCGCACGCCTTCGTCGCCATTAAACCAACAGGTGATGGCGTCGCCGCTAAAGCTGATGACGCAGCCCCCGTACTGATGGACCTTCTCGATGAGCGGGGTGTAGACGGCGTTTAGCTGTTGGGTCAACTCTTCCGCCCCGCGCAGGCGGCCCAATTCGCGCACCAATGCCTCCGTCAGCGGGGTGAAGCCGGAGATGTCGGCGAAGAGGGCCGCGCCATGGGTGCGATTGGGCAGGGAACGGCCGTTGGCCAACGTCACCCGCCGGTCAATCGGGAGATAAGCCAAAAAAGCGCGCAACGTGTCTGATGCCATACTCTAAGTGTAGCAGAGATAAATTACGAAAACCCAAACAAATTTGTCAATTCGTCGAGACAGCTACGCGATGACCACAGTCGCTTGTTATGTCTGCCCAACTCTGTTAAACTGCCAGGGTAATGAGAAGGGTACGCACCGTTTCGCTCTTGCTGTTCTTATCAAGCGCTCTCATTCTCCTGCGGGGGCTGATTTTGCCTGCTCCGGCGGTGGCTACCGCTTACCCTGGCGCGTTGCAAATTAGCGGCCCTGTGCAGTTAGACGTGAAGCTCTCGCCGCCGGTCAGCGCACCCGGCCAGGTGATGGAACTATCGTTGACGCTGATCAACCTGGATCAGATGACGCACACACCGGAGGTCAGCCTGCAACTGCCGCCGAATTTGCACCTGGACGTAACGCGCCTGCCCGCCGGGGCGACGGCTAATTTGGCTGCCCATCGGCTGAATTGGTTCCCGGTTCTCTCGGCCAATGGCGGACGGCAGCAGTTTTCTTTGCCTTTGCGGGTGGAGGCGGCCGACATTTCGTACCCGGAGCAGCGGGTAACGGCCGTTCTCAAACTCAATGGCGAGGCCCGCGAAGCCAGCACAACCGTCTGGATCGGGATTCCGCCGCGAATTAGCGAGCTGACAATCCCGGTGCAGGTGTCGGTGGGGCTGCCGGTGCAGCTCCGCGCGGGGATGGTCGGGCCGGGGCCGTTCAGCCAATCGTGGCAGTTGGGCGACGGCCGTCGCGTGGACGTGAACGATCCGGTTATCGTTTACCCCGCTGCTGGCGTCTACGACGTGACCCTGACGGCGCGAAACCCGCTGGCCGAACACACGATGACGCGCCAAATCACCGTCATCCCTCATCCGGCCGCCCAATTCCGCGCCGAAGATGATACCCTGGCCGTCGGCCAGGGCGTAACCTTCCGCAATGAGAGCGGCGGGCAACCGCCGCTGACCTATCGCTGGGAGTTTGGCGATGGGGCTACTTCCGCTGAGATGAACCCCACTCACCAGTATCAGGCTCCCGGCATCTACCCGGTGACACTGACCATTGACAATGCTTACGGCCGTTCTCAGGCATATGGGACGGTGACGGTGGGCGATCTGCCCCAGGCTGACATGGTGCTGCCGGCAACGGCCGTTACCGGCCAGCCCGTAGAAGCGCAAGCCTTTGGCGCCCCCGGCGTCACCGAATTCCGTTGGGACATGGGGAACGGTCGGAGTCAGGAAGGGGCGCAAATCAGTTACGTCTATCAACAGCCGGGCGATTATTACGTCACCCTGACCGCTCTAAATGCCTATGGTGCTGTCCAGGTAAGCCGCTGGTTACGTGTGGATCAGGGCATCGTCTCCACCTTCCTCCCGCTGGTGCTGAAGTGGGAAGAAGGGCTGTTAACGGCCGATGAATTGAACCCGCTCGGCATTGTCCTGGAACCGGTAGACCTGGATGCTCCCTTTGTCCTGGAGCCGCTTGATTTTCCGGCCGACAGCAGCCCGGCTGAACGGCTCTTCGCCTATATCAACGAGGCGCGGCGACAGTTTGATCTGCCCGCGTTGCAATACGTACACGAATTGTCGGTGGCGGCGCAGCGCCACGCGGCCGATATGGCCGCCTACCGCTACACGGGGCACATGGGGTCTGATGGCTCTTTCCCGGCGGAGCGGCTGCTTTGGCATGGTTATGGTCGGGCCTACGCCGGTGAAGCGACGGCCTGGGGATTCGAGCAGGCGCGGCAGGCGGTAGAATTCTGGATCAACAGCCCCGGTCACCGGGCGATCTTGTTGAATCGTTTTGCCACAGATGTGGGTGTGGCCTTTGTGACTGACTTTAACGCGCCAAACGTCTGGTATTGGACGGCTGAGTTTGGCAATGGCAGCGGAGGGGCGGCGCCGCCCACACTGCGCCTGGCCGGGCCGGCGGCCGATCTTGCGGCGTTGAATACAGCCTTGTTGGACTTCGCCTGGAACTGGCCCGTGCCGCTGAGCGGCGACCAACGCTTTACGGTGTATTTGCAGGCGGGGGGACAGACGGTGGCGCTTGGCTCGGTCTCGCAACCGTATCATGGGACGCGCTACCGGCTGCAAACGGCCGTTGCCGACCTCACCCCGCTGACCGGCGAACTGACCTGGCAGGTGCAGTTAGAAGACGGCAACCGCACGCCCCTGGTCGCCGGGGAGCGCCGGGCGATCTCCCTGGAACATGACCCCAATTTGCCGACGCCGACGCCACAGGTGACGCCGACAACGGCCGTTACGCCCATCGTCACCCCCACGCCAACCGCCACCCCGACACCGGGCCTGGTCTTCCCCACGCCCACGCCGCGTCCCACCGAATTACCCCCACCGATCATCGTCCCACCGACGCCCTAACCTTTCTTCGTCGGTGCGGCAGCAGACAAGCAAACATTTCTATGGCTCGATATCAAGTTCCCCCGGACCCACGCGATCCGGAGCAATCGTTAAGCAAAAAAAGACGCCGCCGCCAGCGGCAAGATACTCAAGAACCGATCCCCTGGCTTTGGTTAGGTCTGGGGCTGATCGTGACCCTCATTGGCGTTGGGGTTTCCCTGGCCATTGTCAACAGCTTCCTCTCCCGCCCGCCGCTGCCGGTGGACGCCCTGGAACCGACTGTGATCGTCCTGACAGCCCCGCCCAGCCCGACCGCCACAGCGACGCCTGTGTTGGCTATGCCGACGCCACTGCCTACCTCTACACCCGTCGCCACCCGCGATTTCTCTGTCGCCCCGGACGAGGTGCAACCGGAGTATTACGCCATTGTCAGCAACACCGGCGGCGTTGGCGTAACGGTGCGCGGCGGGCCGAGCATCAACAACGCCCGGATCACCACTGCCTCGGAAGGGACCATTGTCTACATCCTGGCGGGGCCGGAAGAGGGGGGCGAGTTCCTTTGGTGGAATATCCGCCTGGCGGATGGCACGGAAGGGTGGGCGGTGGGCGATTATCTCTCGCCTTCGGCCGCGCCAACCAATCGTTGATCATCTATCGGCAGACGAACGCAGATTCCGCAGGTGTTCATTTGGGAGCGCAGGCGTCTCGCCTGGCAATGCGGGTAAGATGCCCGATTTCTGCTTCGATCTGCTCAAATGAAGGCTCAAATTAAAGGATATCGCATGTCACTTCAAAAAATTGCCTTGCCCACAGACGATGGGCAAACCATTGCCGCCCATTTTGGTCGAGCGCAGGTTTTTCAGGTTTTTTCACTGACTGATGGGGGCAAAGAACCCCAAGTTGAACGGCGCGAAAGTGGTGAGAGCGGTCATCATGATCATCATCATGGTGAGCATCACGGCCATCATTCCCATGATGATAAATTCGCCTTGCTCGGCGATTGCCAGGTGTTGATCGCCGGGGGGATGGGGCAGCCCGCCTATGACCGGCTGCAACAGATGGGCCTGACGGTCGTCCTCACCGGCGAAAAGCAGATTGAGCGGGCGCTGCAACTTTATCGCGCCGGTACGCTGCCCAGCGATTTGCGCCAGGTCCATGCCCATCACCATCATCACCACGATGAAGGCAAACCGAACGTTACCTTTTTTGACGATGCCAGCTAGACAGGGCAAGCGGGTTCACGTTGAGGGCATTGTGCAAGGGGTGGGTTTCCGCCCCTTTATCTTTGCCCTGGCGGAGCGGTATGCGCTGGCGGGCTGGGTGCGGAACACTTCGGCCGGGGTGGATATTGAGGTGGATGGCGCACTGGAGGCGCTGGACGCTTTTGTGCAGGCCATTTCCGCCGAAGCGCCGCCGTTGGCGCAAATTGATGGGGTAACGGCCGTTGCCATCCCGGCCAACGGCTACACCACCTTCGAGATCGTCCACTCCGAGGCGATCAGCGGCGCGTTCCAGCCCATCTCACCCGATGTGTGCATTTGCGACGACTGCCTGCGCGAACTGTTTGACCCGGCTGATCGCCGCTATCTCTATCCCTTCATCAACTGCACCAACTGCGGCCCGCGCTTCACCATCATCCAAGACATCCCCTATGATCGGCCGCTGACGACGATGGCCCCATTTGCCATGTGCGACGATTGCCGCCGCGAATATGAAGACCCCCGCGACCGCCGCTTCCACGCCCAGCCGGTGGCCTGCCCGGTGTGTGGGCCAACCGTGTGGTTGGAGTGGGGAATGCGGAATGCAGAGTGCGGAATGCGGAATGATTCCGCGTTCCGCACTCCCCACTCCGCACTCGAAATGTCGCGGCAATTGTTGGCACAGGGCAAAATTCTGGCGATCAAGGGGCTGGGCGGCTTTCATCTGGCGTGCGATGCGTTGAACGAAACGGCCGTTGCCACCCTGCGCGCCCGCAAACTGCGCCGCGACAAACCATTCGCCCTGATGATGCCCGACCTGGAGACAGTGGAGCAGCACTGCTTGGTCAGTGATGCCGAGCGCGATCTGCTTCTCTCCCGCGCCCGCCCCATCGTCATCCTGCAAAAACGCCCCGATTCCCCCATCGTCCCTGACTGCGCCCCCGGCCAAAACAGCCTGGGCGTGATGCTGCCGTACACACCACTGCATTATTTGCTTTT
>CAYONK010000351.1:1558-5507 GCA_964405285.1 uncultured Ardenticatenaceae bacterium | reverse complement strand
ATGCAATTTACACATGGCGGCGAACTGGTAGCCCGGCAGTTAAAAGCGCAGGGCGTGACGACATTGTATACCTTGTGCGGCGGGCATGTCGCGCCGATTTATGAAGGGTGTCTGAACAATGACATCGCCATCCTCGATTTTCGCCATGAACAGGCGGCCGGCCACGCCGCCGACGCCCACGCCCGGCTGACGCGCAACATCGGCGTGGCTCTGGTGACGGCCGGACCGGGGGTGACTGACGCGGTAACGGCCGTTGCCAACGCCTACCAGGCCCGCAGCCCCCTCCTCCTCCTCGGCGGGGCCGCCCCGGTGAAAACGCGCGGCAAAGGGGCGCTGCAAGAGATGCCCCAGACCGACATGTTCACCACCTTCACCAAAGCCAGCTTCACCATCGAAAACACCGCCGACATCCCCGCCAAACTACATGAGGCGTTTGCATTGATGCTCAACGGCCGTCCCGGACCCGTCTTCATCGAACTCCCCTTCGACGTGCTGTTCAACGCCGTAGACCCGCCGGAAATTCTGCCCCAGGTCGTCGCCGCGCCGGTCGAGCCATCCCTCAGCGCCATGCAGGAGATTTTCGCCCTGGTGCGGGCGGCGCAGAAACCCATCGTCATCGCCGGGACGCAGGTCTATTGGGATGAGGCGGATGGAGCGCTGCGGGGATTGACAGAGCAAACGGCCGTTCCCATCTTCACCAACGGCGGCGGGCGCGGCACACTGCCCATGGACCACCCCCACTGCTTCAAAGCCAGCCGGGGCAAAGCGCTGCGCGAAGCCGACCTCGTCCTGCTCATCGGCACACCGCTCGATTTCCGCCTGAAATATGGCGATGGCTGGAACCCGGCCGGCAAACTCATCCAGGTAGAAAACGACCCCGCCGAACTCAACCACAATCGCCAGGCCGACGTCGCCCTCATCGCCAACGCCCGCCTGCTGCTGGAAGCGCTGGCCGAAGGGCTGCAAGGCGTCCGCTGGGAGGATTGGCTGGCGCAAGTGCAGGGATGGGAAGCGGCCAAGACGGCGCAGCAGACCGCCTGGGAAACGCTCGACGACCAGCCGATCAACCATTTCCGCTTCAGCGCCGAGATCAACCGCTTCATAGACGAAGAATTCATCGTTATCGGCGATGGCGGTGATGTGGTCAGCGCGGCGGCCAAAGTGCTGAACATCACCCTGCCCGGCCAATGGCTCGACCCCGGTCCGCTCGGCTGCCTCGGCGTCGGCGCGCCGTTCGCCATCGCCGCGCAGCATTTGTACCCGGAGAAAAAAGTGCTGATCATCAGCGGCGATGGCTCCTTTGGACTGAATGGCTTCGAGTTTGACACGGCCGTTCGCTTCAACCTGCCCATCGTCGCCATCGTCGGCAACGATGCCGGGTGGGGGCAAATCCGCACCCCGATCAAGCAGATGATGGGCCGCGCCCCGGCCACCGACCTGGCCCGCGCCCGCTACGATAAAATCGTCGCCGCGATGGGCGGCTATGGCGAACTGGTCGAAGACCCCGGCGACATTGGCCCCGCCCTGGCTCGTGCCTTCGCCGACGGCCGTCCCGCCTGCATCAACGTGATGTTAGATGAGGCAGGCATGGTCAAGACGGGCGCGAGTACGCCGTATATTGTCTAAAGCGAAGGATTGTTTTGTTATCTCATGAAAATCAATCAGATCACGCTTGATGAATGTGAACAGACGACCGGTCTGGTGGTTGTCATAGATGTGCTGCGCGCCTTCACGACGGCCGCTTTTGCCTTCGCCGCCGGGGTCACGGAGATCAGACTGGTGAGCCGGGCGGAGGAAGCGTTTGCCGGGCGAGAACGGTGGCCGGATGCGTTGTTGATGGGTGAGGAAAACGGCCGTTTCATCCCCGGCTTCGATTTTGGCAATTCCCCTTCGGCGCTGGATGGGCTGGACCTGAACGGCCGTCGCTTCATTCAGCGCACCAGCGCCGGCACACAGGGGGTAGTCCGCAGCACCCAGGCCGACGCGGTATTGGCGGCTAGTTTCGTTTGCGCCGCTGCTACCCTCCGGGCGGTCCACGCTTTGCAGCCGGAGCAAGTCAGCTTCGTCAATACCGGCCTCGGTCGCGGTTGGGATGGCGAGGAGGACCGGGCCTGTTCCGACTATCTGACAGCGCTGCTGCGGGGTGAGCAACCCGACCCGGCCCCGTATCTGGAGCGGGTGCGGGATTCGAGAAACGGCCGTTTCTTCGCCACCTCCACCCTGCCCGACCTGCCCGGCTCTGACCTGGACCGGGCGACCGATCTGGACCGCTTCGGCTTCGCTATGCGCGCCCGGCGGGAGAATGGGATGTGGTTGTTAACGGCCGTTGTCCCCTAGCCGTGTTCGGCGAGCCTGGACCTGCCTCCCGTAAAAATGCTTACTCCCGGTAATGCGCCCCCATGCTGCGTTTGTTGCCCCAGGCGGCGAGGGTGACGAGAACGGCCGTTCTCACCGCATTCCTCAGCCCCAGCAAACTATCCGTCAACCGGGTCACCTGGTAAAACTGCTCGATCTCCGTCTCCAGGTGGCGCAGCTCGCGCAAGGCGCGGGCCAATCGCGGCGTCGTCCGCACCAGCCCCACGTAATTCCACATCACCTGCTGAATGCTGCGCATATCCTGGGCGATCAACGCCGGGTCGGCCTTGTCGCCCGGCGCGTGCTGCCAGGGCGGGATGTCGTCCGGCTGCGGCACGTCGTGGTCGCTGAGGGTCTGCCGGATGTGCCGCGCTGCCCGGTCGCCCCAGACCAACCCTTCTAGCAGCGAAGTGCTGGCCAGCCGGTTGGCCCCATGCACGCCGGTGCAGGAAACCTCGCCCACCGCGTAGAGATGGCGCACCGTCGAGAGGCCATTCTCGTCCACCCAAACGCCGCCGCAGAAATAATGCGCCCCCGGCACGACGGGAATCAGCTCTTCGGTGATGTCTACGCCATAGCGACGACAGGATTCGTAGATGCCGGGAAAGCGGGTCAGGATGCTGTCGCGGTCCAGGGCGCTGCGTAAATCCAGGTAAACGTTGGGGATGCCTCGTTCCAGCATCTCCCGATGGATGGCGCGGGCCACCACGTCGCGGGGGGCTAAATCTTGCCACTGCGGGTCATACTTCTGCATGAAGGGCTGGCCGTCGGCGTGGACCAGTCGCGCTCCCGCGCCGCGCACCGCCTCGGAGATGAGGCTGTGCGGCGCGGGCGGCAGGTGGAAGGTGGTGGGGTGGAATTGGATGAATTCGTTGTTGATGGTTCGCGCTCCGGCGCGCTGGGCCATCGCCAGCCCGTCGCCGCGCGAGCCTTCAGGATTGGTGGTGCGCAGGTAAATTTGCCCCAGGCCGCCGGTCGCCAGGATGGTCTTTTTCGCCAAAATCCGGCTGACGTGGTCGCTTTCCTGGTCCAGCAGGTAGGCCCCGACGCAGGCGCGGGGCTGGTAGACGGCCAATCGGTTCCGGGAATGGTGGGAGAGGGTGAGCAGATCAACGGCCGTTTGCCCCGTCAGCAGCGTCACGTTCGGGTGGGCGCGGAGGGCGTTCATCAAGCCGATCTCAATCGCCTTGCCGGTGCTATCGGCGGCGTGGATGATGCGCTCGGTGGAGTGGGCCGCCTCTTTGATGACCTGCAAGTCGCCATCCGCGCCCAGATCAAACGGGATGCCCAGTTTTTCCACCAGGATTTGCCGCACCAACGGCGGTCCTTCTTCGGCCATGACGCGGGCGGCCGGTTCGTAGCTGTGGCCCGCTCCGGCGTGCAGCACGTCTTGCACCAGCAAATCGGGCGAATCGGTCGCCCCCCGGTAGATGATGCCGCCCTGGGCGTAATAGGTGTTCGACTCTTCCGGCGCGCGGGCGCGGGTGACAACCGTCACCGGCACGCCCGCCTCCGCCAATTGCAGCGCGGCCGTCCCCCCGGCAATGCCGCAGCCGATGATTAAGACTTCGGTTTGGTGGATGTCGTTCATGGA
>CAYONK010000351.1:0-1458 GCA_964405285.1 uncultured Ardenticatenaceae bacterium | reverse complement strand
ATATGCAGCATCCGCTCCACCGCCTGGTAGGCGCGGAGGCGGATCTCTTCGGGGACGGTGACGACGTATTGGGTGTAGAGCAGGGCGTCGCGGGTGTCTTGGAGTTGAATCTGGTTCATGTGGGGGCAGCGCACGCTGCACAGGCGCAGCATGTTTTTGTGCGGGTTGGCGGCGGCGATGTTGTCGCCCATGCTGCATTCGGTGAGCAGCAGGTATTCCGGGGCGTTGGTGGTCTCTACGGCGCGGATCAGGCCGGTGGTGGAGCCGCTGTAGTCGGAGGCGGCGACCACTTCTGGGCTGCATTCGGGATGGGCCAGGATCAGCACGTCCGGGTGGTCCTGGCGGATGGCCTGGATGTCTTCGACGGTGAACTTTTCGTGGACTTCACAACGGCCGTTCCACCCCACCATCTGATAATCCAACGTCGTATCATAATGGAGCGTCCCGTTGTGCTTTGTCGGCAAGATGATGTGCTTGCCCGTCTCCTGGGCGACGTTGGCCGCCAGGTACTCATCGGGCAAAAAGATGACGGTATCGCTGCCGAGCGATTCCACCACCTCTTTGGCGTTGCCAGAGGTGCAGCAGATGTCGCTCTCCGCCTTCACGTCAGCGTAGGTGTTGATGTAGGTGACGACGGGCACGCCAGGGAACTGCGCCTTGAGGCGGCGCACATCCTCGGCCGTGATGCTGGCGGCCAGCGAGCAGCCCGCGGGCAGCGCCGGGACCAGCACCGTCTTCTCCGGGTTGAGGATTTTGGCCGTCTCCGCCATGAAGCGCACGCCGCAAAAGACGATGATGTCTTTGTCGGTGGCCGCCGCCTCGCGGCTGAGGTAGAGCGAGTCGCCGGTGATGTCTGGCACGGTGTGGAACAGCGCCGGTTCCATGTAGTTGTGCCCCAGGATGACGGCGTTGCGCTCTTTTTTGAGCTGATTGACTTCCGCCGCCAACTGCGCCTTCAGCCACAACTCCGCATCCGGCGTGTAATGGCCGATTCTGGCCCGCAAATCTTCGTAAATCTGTTCAGGTGTCATGCGAATCTCCGTTAACAATTGCCAATTGACCATTGACAATTGACAATTAATCCAGGTCCAAACTGATGTCTAAGGCCATCACCGAATGGGTGAGGGCGCCGCTGGAGATGTAGTCTACGCCGGTGGCGGCGATGGCGGCGACGGTTTCCAGGCTGACATTGCCGGAGGCTTCGAGGGGACAACGGCCGTTCGCGCGCGCCACCGCCTCTTCCATCTCCGCCAGACTCATATTGTCCAGCATAATCCGGTCCACATTGAGGGCCAGCGCTTCCTCTAACTCGGTCAGGTTCTTCACCTCCACTTCGATGGGCAAATTCTGGGCCGCGCTTCGCGCCCGCGCCACCGCCTCGCTGATGCCGCCGACGGCGGCGATGTGATTGTCTTTGATGAGGACCATATCGTAGAGGCCATAGCGATGGTTTTGCCC
>CAYONK010000350.1:0-5520 GCA_964405285.1 uncultured Ardenticatenaceae bacterium | reverse complement strand
AAACGAGGATTATATTGGACATCTGCCGCCGCTGTCTTCCATCTTCACTTCTCTCTGGAGGATGTATCCCCAATTAGGTATCTCTGTATTTCGTATTCGCGTGCACGCCCTTAGGTCGCGACGGCAACACCGTCTGCTAGAAACAGATCGTCGCACCCAAAATGACCCCGATTACAAAAACGTCCAATTTGCTCTAATGGCTCAAGTAGATTATCATTGTCGTGACTATCATTGTTACGACAATCATTTACACCAGGGGCAACCTAATGTTCATCGGCCGTCATGAAGAACTCGCTTTCCTCAATCGCTTGCTCACCCGCAAACAGCCGGGACCGGGGCAGATGGCGCTGCTCTACGGCCGGCGGCGGGTGGGGAAGACCCTGCTCCTGAAACAGTGGGCCGAGCAAAGCGGACTGCCCTTTACCTATTGGTCGGCCGACAAGGAGCCGGCGGCCTTGCAGCGGCGCAGCTTCATGGCGGCCATGCTCGACATGCCCGAAGAGCAGGCCACCCCTTTCGACAGTTGGCCCGCCCTCTGGCGCTGGCTGGCGCCGCGCCTGGCGGAGAAACGGGACAAAGAGATCCTCATCCTCGATGAACTCTCCTATGCCTCAGCCGCTGACCCGGCGCTGCTCTCCGCCTTGCAGCACGCCTGGGACCACCATCTTCAGGAATCGCAGCTGGTTTTGGTCCTATGCGGGTCTCAGGTCACCACGATGGAAGCGATCATGCAGCATCAGTCGCCGCTGTTCGGCCGCTTCACCGGCCAGTGGCATTTGCAGCCGCTGCCCTTCGCCAGTCTGCGCGAGTTCTTTCCCACCTGGTCGGCCGAGGAGCGGGTGGCGCTCTACGCCATTGTCGGCGGTATCCCGGCTTACCTGCGCTGGTTGGCTGGCGACTTGACCCTGATGGAGAACATCCGCCAGGTCATCCTCAAACCGGGCAACATCTTCCTCGCTGAACCAGAGCTGCTGCTCCACGACGAACTGCGCGACCTCTCTACCTATCAGGCTATCCTGCGAGCCATCAGCAAAGGGCACCATACGTTGAAGGCCATCAGCGACGATTGTCTGATGGGGTCATCAGGTCTCACCTTTCATCTGGGCAAACTCCAAGAACTCCACCTCGTCGAACGCCGCCTGCCGGTGACGCTGACGGCCGCGCAGCAGCGTACGTCCAAACAAGGCCGTTACCACCTCAGTGATCCCTTCTTCCGCTTTTACTTTCGCTTCCTATTTCCCCATCTCACTTCGTTGCTGTCCGCCGAAGAGACGACGGCCCACATCAAGAGCGAACTGCGGGCGTTTGTCGGTCTCTCTTTTGAGAAGCTGGCCCAGGAGTGGGTGGTAAAGCAGACGCGCGCCGGGCAACTGCCCTTTACCCCGGAGTCGGTGGGCAGCCACTGGAGCCGTCGGGTGCAGGTAGACGTGGTGGCTGTCAACCGCCAAAGCCGGGAGATGTTGCTCGGCGAGTGCAAGTGGGGGGAAGGGCCGGTCAGTCGCCAGGTGGTGCGGGAGCTGATCGAGCAGAAAGGTCCCAAGCTTCGGCAAGAACTGTCGGACGGCGACGCCTGGACGTTCCACTACGCCATCTTCGCCCGGGCCGGTTTCACCGACGCGGCGGCGGCGGAACTGACGGCGCGTCAGGGGCTGCTGGTGGACCTGGCGGCCTTGGATGCGGGGTTATCGGCCTGAGTTTCTTTCCGCCAGGCCCATCAGCGGCGTTGAGAGCCGCGCTCAGAAAATTCAGGGATTTTTCGCCGGAAATTCAGCGCCACAATCGGCCCAATTCCGCACCTCTACACGAATCCCACTTACCGTACATATTCGGGCCAGCATCATCCACCCGCGCAAAGTCTCTCCCTAAACCAGTATGATTACCTTCCTGAAATGACCAAAGAGTTTTCGATAAACTCTGACTTTATGCGTTTGCCCCCGCGCTTTCCATATTCTTGCGATAGGTCATAAACCGTTTGGTTTCCTGAAAGCCCATTTTGCGGTAAAGGTGCAGCGCGCCGCTCAGGTTGTCGGCGTCCAGCGCCAGGCTCGCTTCGGTCATGCCGGCTTCTTTCAATACCGCAAAACTGCGGGCAATGAGGGCTTTGGCCAGACCTTGCCCGCGCCAGGGACGACGCACAAAGATGGTTTCGGTGTAGCCACGGAGACGGCCGTACTCCTCATTTTCCAGCGTATCAATATAGTTCAACACGCCCCCTGCCACCTCGTCGCCCGCCCAGGCAATGCGCCATAACGGTGGCGTAAAAGTGCGCTGTTTCTGCCGGGCCGTGAAGTCGCTTTCCGGCCACTCCGCATAACCCCAATGGTCGCGGAACGCTTCCCGCGCCGCTTCCCAAATAGGCCGCCATTCGGCTGCCGTGCCGGGGCGAATGACGATGCCGTCGGGGGCGGGGCAATCGGGAATATCTTCCAGGTTCGGCCGCACCATGTCCAGGTTATAACGCACAATCTCGTAGCCTTCGCTTTCCCAAAGCTGGTTGAGGTGGGTTTGGGTATCGCTGCTCCATACCTGGAAATAACGGTGCTGGTCGGGAGGATGGTTGGCCGCTATTTGCCGCAGCCGCCTTTCCAACTGGCGCACGATGGCACGGCGGATGCCCTGGTTACGCCAGGCCGGTTTAACTTGGGCGAAGAACGGGTAGATGTAGGTGTTATCTTGCTCCTGCTGCCACCAGCAGCGGCCGTGTCCTACCAATTCCCCGTTTACTTCAGCCATCACCATGTCGGTATACGGATCGCAGTTTTCCAGATGTTCATAATCGCGGGCCAACTCTTCTACCGTCATCACCCAGTCCACGCCATCAATCACCTTGGCGCTTTCCACAACCGCAATCATCTTCGGAAAATCTTCTGCCCCGCGAAAATGGCGAAAAACCAGTCCCGGAATGGCCGGGGCTTCTTCTACGAACATCGTATCTTCCATTAACTGATTCATAACATCTCCTGGTTCATGCAGAACCCCCTCGGGCGGCTGCGTCCACCCGTCGGCTGGAGCCGCTGTTAGGCGCCGTTTCCAATGCCCTTCGTTTATCGAGTATTGATTCGCAGGCATTCTTAATTTAGAGAAGGCAGCCCATGGCCGTTTCCAATGCCCTTCGTTTATCGAGTATTGATTCTCTAGGTTGTTGCCTGACCAAGTTCTTTTATATAGATTTGGAGAGTTTCGAATTCCCGATAGCCATATTTGGTATGGGCTTTGGGGCTGAGTGGATATTCTAGGGGAATCGTATCGGAGAGGCTCAAGGCAATGTTGTTATGCAAGAACCATTCTTCCAAGATTCCAAGTAGCTGCCCGCCAAGGCCTTGTTTGCGGTAAGGCGGAAGGACATACCAGGCTTCAACGTACCCGTAATTACGAGGTGGATTTAAATAAAGGGCTCCTTCAATGAATCCGACTGGTTCGTCGTCCAGATTGAACATCAGAAAGGCTATAGCGCTATCTGATAAGATGACATCGTGCATTTCTTGCTGATGAACCTCATCTGATGAATCTGGCCAAAGGAGTTTACGCAGGTGGAGCCATGCGTCGAAATGTGTTTTAGCTACTTTCAAGATCTTCATTGTTTCCTCCTGGGACCTGACTATATGTTGGGCAGGCCGCCAGTGGCGCTCAACGGCGAGCGATGAACACATATTCCCGGCTATCGTCGGTAAACGGCTCCCTTGCGAAGCCGCCATAGAGCGCTTCCACCTGAAGACCGGCGACGTCGAGAAGTCCGAGCCACTCGTTTTTTGTTGCCCACCAAAGGGAACTCTTCGCGCCATCGGCGAGCGTCATATCGACCCGATTGTCGCCTACAGCATACCGGATGGTATAGGGGACAGGCTCTTCCTGATGAACACCGTCGAGGCGCGTGGCAACCTGGTGGTCAAAGGCGAAGGCATTCCAGGCGAAGCGCCCGTCCGGCCGGAGCGACGCCGCCACCCGCTCGAAGGTTCGGCGGCGGTCAGCCCAGGTTGGTAGATGCAGGAGCGCCCGAAACGGACAGTAGATGAGCGCCGCCGGTTCAGCGAGAGCGAGGTCGCGCATGTCGCCCGCGATCAATTCGAGTTCCACGCCAGCTTCTGCCGCCTGCCTGCGGGCCTGGTCTAACATTGCAGTGGAGGAGTCAATGCCAATCACGCGCCGGCCCGTCGCCTGCGCGATGGGGATGGCGAACCGTCCATTGCCGATTGCCAATTCGACCAGTGGCCCGTCTGCCTGAAGGGCCAATGAGACGTAAAAGGCGACATCGGCCGTCATGTGCGCCGACCATTCGTCGTAGTGGTTGGCGAACGCCTCGTCCCAACTCATCGGTTCATCCTCCTCTGATGTCGTGTCCTACACAATCAGTCTGTCTAAACGGATTTTCTGTTGGCTATGATGGTTGTGGGTGATGGGGGAAACGGCCGTTTGCCGGCAGCTTGCTCTTTCCCAGGCGGTTTCACTTCAGGAGATTTCGTTCCGCCTCGGCGCGGCGATCTAATATCTGGCCGCGATGTTCCGCCTCGTGTTGGATGAGGTGGTGCAGCACCCACTGGGGTGACACGTCATACTGTTCCAGGTGACGCGGGCGGCGATACTCGTCCAGGGACATACCGCGAAAGGCAGCGAGTAATAGCTGCCGGACAGCATCCAGGCGCTGCATATGAGTGGCCATGGTCTCACCCTGGACATGAGTCAACAAACCCTGTTTGTCGCGCATTTCATGGGGGAGAAGGACATCAGGCCAGGCAACGGCCGTTGGCGGCGTATAATCAGCCAATACTTCAAAAAACAACTAATCTGTTTCCACAATGGCAATATGGTACAAAAGGCTGCCAATGCTGTTGACCTCTGGGTGTGGCTGCCAGTCGAGGATGGCCTGTTCCTGAGCGGCATCCAGTTGCGCCAGTCCCTCTTTCAACCGGTTACGCCCTGATTCAAGTATCCAGAGCAGAACGCCAATTTCCGGCTCATAGCCGCTCAGCGGTTCGATAACGTGTTTTTCGAAGCGATCATCCATTTAGCATCTCTTTGCGAGCAAGCTGGTGGCCTTACTCAGCTTGCTCCTTCCGGGCCACATACACAACTCGCGAGCTGGTTTTATCCGGCCAGCCGAGCGTTTGGAAATCATGAGTTCCGAGAGGAGTTAGACCAGCCTGCGCCAGTAATTGTATCACCAAAGCCGGCGGATAGCCGCGTTGCTTGTGGATTTCGCGTTCAGTACGGCCGTTGCGAGTGATGGTGATAACGGCCGTTTGCCGGCAGCGTTCTGGATCCCACTGCGACCGGCGTACAAAGCGGAAATTGGGGCGGGTGATGCGTTCGGTAAACGGCCGTGAATCCTGCCACCACGGCCGGTCCGTCACCATGTCAAAGATGGCGTGGCCGCCGACAAGCAGGGTGGCATAACAATGGTCTTAGCCAGCTCAGTTGTGTCCCGTACTGCTCACCATAGTGATTGTCACAAGATCATAACTCTTATCAGCTAGTACCGTAACTTTCTAAAAATGAGGGGTGAGGTTATCCTTGAGGAATGGA
>CAYONK010000349.1:0-5522 GCA_964405285.1 uncultured Ardenticatenaceae bacterium | reverse complement strand
AGACGCTCGTCCTCATGGCGGGCATGGACCTGCCCAGCCGCGCCATCCGCAGCGAAATTGCCATCCCCATCATCAATGAGGGGGAAGTGATCGGCATCCTGGACGTGCAAAGCCCGCGCGCCAGCGCCTTTACGCCCAACGAAACGGCCGTTCTGACCGCCCTGGCCTCCGAGATCGCCATCGCCATTGACAAGGCGCGTCAGTTAAGCTGGCAGCGAGAGCAAGCCTGGCTGACGGCCGCTCAGTTGCAGGTGGCGGAGACGTTAGGGCGCGGCGGCGATTTGCAAGAGATTGTAACGGCCGTTACCCGCCTTACCCCCATGCTCCTCGGCCACACCTTCTGCGCCATTATGCTCTGGGACAAAGAGCAAGAGGTGTATCGCGGTTGCGACGTGTATGGCGTCTCCACCCAATTCGCCCAATGGTTTCGCACCTTGCGGTTGGGCCTGGGCGATTGGGGCGCGCTGGATGCCCTCCACGTTGGCCGCGAAAACGTCGTCACCGAATCACCGCCCCCCTGGGTAAAAGCGCTGGCCCCAGACAAAAAACCGGGGCGCCTGACCCTGCTACCGATTGATACGGCCGGTGAAAATCTAGGCGTGATGATTGTGGCGGAGGAGAACGAGGCGAAGGAAAGCGCCACCTTCTCCCGCCGCGAAGAGCTGCTGCAAACCATCCTGGACCAATCGGCGCGGGCCATTGAGAGCGCCAGTTTGCGCATTGCCCAGCAAGAAGAAGCCTGGGTTAATGCCGCTTTGCTGCAAACGGCCGAAGCGGTCAATAACCTGTTCGACCTCCACGAAATTCTCGACACCATCGTGCGCCTGGTCCCGCTGTTGGTCGGGGTCCAGTCGGCGGTGGTGCTGATTTGGGATGAGGAGCGCGATGCCTTCCGCCCCGGACCCAGCTATGGCATTTCGGAGATGGGGCTGGGCTTATTGGCGACGTTGGAATTGGAGCAGGGCGAACTGCTCACCAGCAGCACGCAGGTCAGTTCCCTGACGCCTAATACCACTTATTATGCCTTCGCCCTGGCTCCCTGGCTGTCGAAGGTGTTGGGCGCGACGCACGCCTACGCTTTTCCGCTGAACGCGCGCGGTGAACTGGTCGGCGCGTTGGTGGTTGGCGTGGACCGGGAGCAGGAGTCTCACCTCTCGTCGCGGCGTCTGGCGATTTTGAACGGCATCGCCCACCAGGCGGCAACGGCCGTTGTCAACAACCATCTTTACCAGGTGGCCGCCGAACGCAACCGGCTGGAACAGGAATTAAACGTTGCCCGCGAAATCCAGGCCAGCCTGCTGCCCTGGGGCCAGCCAAACATCCCCGGCTGCCGGGTGGCCAGCTATTGGCTGGCTGCCCGCCAGGTCAGCGGCGACTTCTACGATTTTATCCGCCTGCCCAACGGGCACTGGGGCATTGTCATTGCCGACGTGGCCGACAAGGGGGTTCCGGCGGCGCTGTTTATGGCCCTCAGCCGGACTATTTTGCGCGCTGTCGCCCTCGGCCGTTCCAACCCGGCGCAAACCCTGATGCGGGTGAATGAAATCCTGGACAACGATGCCCAAACCGACCTCTTCGTCACGATCTTCTACGCCGTCTGGAACCCAGAGGCGAAGACGTTGACCTACGCCAATGGCGGGCATAATCCGCCGCTGCTGCTGGGTGAAAACGGCCGTCGTCATCTGCTCAATGGCAAAGGCATGGCCCTCGGCGTGCTGCCGGACATCACCATCCAGCAAAACCGCATCCAGGTGGAGCCGGGCGACACCATCCTGTTCTATACCGATGGGGTGACGGAGGCGATCAACGAAGACACTGACGAGTTTGGTTTGGAACGGTTGGAGTTAACGGCCGTTCAGCACCGCAAACAATCCGCTCAGGCCATCCTCGACGCCATCACCCAGGCCGTACGCGACCACGCTGGCGGCACCCCCCAATTCGACGACATCACCCTGGTGGTGATGAAAGTGTAAGACATACCCTCCCCAGCCTGCTCCCTTTGGAAGAGGACAAGCTGCTCCTCCCACCAGGAGAGGATCGAGGGGAGGGGAAAGGAGACCCTGTGAAAGCAACCCACGACGCACAACTGCTCACCGCCCCGGCAGCCGATGCTGCTGACTTCACCAACAGCGACCCCTGGCGCGTGATGCGCATCACCGGCGAGTTTGTCAGCGGATTTGATACGCTGGCCACGCTCGGTCAGGCCATCACGATATTTGGTTCCGCCCGGCTCCAGCCTGGGCACCGCTATTACCAGGCGGCCGTGGAAACGGCGCGCCATCTTGGCCTGGCCGGGTTTAACATTATCACCGGCGGCGGGCCGGGCATTATGCAAGCGGGCAACGAGGGCGCGCAGGCGGCCGGCGTTACCTCCGTCGGCCTCAACATCGAACTCCCTTTTGAGCAGGAATTAAACCCATTTGTGGACGTGGCTATTGATTTCCGCTACTTTTTCGTCCGTAAAATGATGCTCGTGAAATACGCTCAGGGTTTTGTCATCTTCCCTGGCGGGTTTGGCACGATGGACGAATTGTTTGAGGCCCTCACCCTCATCCAAACCGGCAAAGTGCAGAATTTCCCGGTCGTCTTGTACGGTACGGAGTATTGGCAAGGGTTGATAGAGTGGTTGCGCGGCACAATGTTGACCGAAGGCTGTATCGCTCCGGCTGATCTCGACTTGTTGCTGTTGGCCGATTCGCCAGAGGCGGCCTGCGCCCATATTGAGCGCGCCTTGCGCCCTGGCGGGCAGCGCCAACAGCAAGAAGCCGAAGCGCGAGAAGCGACCCGCCGCGCCTATAAACCGGAGTAGGGGCAGAGATCAGAGACCAGAGATTGCAACTTGCGCAACCTCCAATCTCTAATCTCCAATCCCCAACCCCCTGATGACATCATGATCCCAGAAAAAATAGACCGCTACCAGATTGGCAACGAGATCGGGCGGGGCGGCATGGCCACCGTCTACCAGGCGTATGATCCCCGTTTCGAGCGAACCGTCGCGGTAAAGGTATTGCCGCGCCAATTCATGCACGATCCGGAGTTTCGGGCGCGTTTCCACCGGGAGGCGAAGACCATCGCCGCGTTGGAACACCCGGCCATCGTGCCGGTGTACGACTATGGCGAGGATGATGGTTTGCTTTTCCTGGTGATGCGTTACATGCCGGGCGGCTCGTTGGCGGATCGGTTGGAGAAGGGGGCGCTGACGATTGAGGAGTCGGCGGTGATTTTGCAGCGGTTGGGGGCGGCGCTCGACCGCGCCCATAGCCAGGGAATCATCCACCGCGATTTGAAGCCGAGCAACATCCTTTTTGACCAATATGGTGATGCGTTTTTGGCTGATTTTGGTATTGCGCGGGTGACGACGGCCGCTTCTAGCCTGACGGCGAGCGGCAGTCTGATGGGCACGCCCACTTATATGAGTCCGGAGCAGATATATGGGGATAAGGAGCTAGACGGCCGTTCCGACATCTACGCTCTGGGTGTTATCCTCTTCCAGATGCTCACCGGCCATTTGCCTTATGAGGCGGATACGCCGGCCCGGATGATGATGAAGCACGTCTTGGAGCCAGTGCCTCACATCTTGGAAGAGCGCCCAGACCTGCCCCCGGAGGCGGACAGCGTGGTCTGTAAGGCGTTGGCCAAAGAGCGCGAAGATCGTTTTGCCAGCGCCACTGAATTGGGGCTGGCGCTCAACGACCTGACGCCCAAGAGCCAGGCCGCCGATGATTTCCGAGCGCACATGGCTACCATCCAGGCGCAAATCGCTCCGAATCTGTCTGCGTTTACGACGCTTACGCCCACCGAGGCGGCGGCGGAACCGCGCCCTGCGCCGGAAGAGAGCGCCGCTGCGGAGGAGCCGGAGTTGGAGGGGGAACAGGAGGAAGGGATAACGGCCGTTTCCCGCCATCGCAGCCCGGCAGACAGCCCGCCACCGGAATTGTCTAAAGCGGTGTTCGCCGAAATGGGTTTGCCGGAAAAACCGCCTAAGCCGCCCGCCCCACCGGAGCCGGAGACAAAAACGAGCCAGTCGAGGCGCCCCTGGCTTTGGTTGGTGGTCGGGTTGGCGGTGATGATGTGTGTCTGTGCAGCGGCCGTTATCGCCTTTGTCTCCAGCCTGGAGCCAACGACAGAGTTTGCCCTGCCCGGCGAAGATCTCTCGCCGACGCCTCCCAGCGCAGGGCCGCCCACATCCATCCCATTTCCTATCCTGGACCCAAATGAGGCAGCGACGGCCACCACTGAGAGTGCGCTGGCGGTGACGCGCAGCCTGTTAACCGATTCTTTAGCGCTGACACGCGAGAGCATCGCGGCCACACGGGCAGCCGGTGGCTCGGTGGCTGAGGCGAACCTGGCAGCGACGCGGGCAAGCCTGGAAGCGACGCGCCGGGCGCCTGGGGAGGGGATAACGGCCGTTTATGGCCCCAGCGCCGGTCAGATTCTCCACGATGAGGACGACGTCATCGAAACAGTCTACACCGGCGTTACGCTGCGCAACTTTGTCGCCCGCGCTCTTGTGTTCAACCCTTACGCCGCCGATGAGCATGGCTGGGATTTTGGCTTTATTTTTCGCCAGGTGGAACCAGGGCAGGAATTACGCTTGGTGGTGCGCTCAGACGGCCGTTGGAACCTCAACAACCGCCAGGGGGCTGACGACAATTTCCTTCAAGATGGCGATCTCTCCGATTACCTGAACAGAGGTCAGGCTGGTCAGAACGATCTATGGCTCATTGCCGACGAGGGAGTTGGCTACTTCTTCCTCAATGGCTACTTCATCGCCCGGCTAGACCTGTCTGACCGAGATGAATTCGGTTCGCTGGCCTTAGGCACAGGCTTTTACGGCAGCAATGAGCGGCCGGGATTTTCCACCCGCTACGACTCCTTCGCCGTCTGGCCCTACGTACCTGCTTCCCAGACAGCTAACGGCCAACTTGATCACCAGGACGACGGATTCATCAAGATGCTGGGCGGCAACGTCACCCTGCGTAACTTCGTCGTCGGCGTCACCTTCATTAACCCGCAGGCCTCGACCGATGGCCCCTGGGATTGGGGTTTCGCTTTCCGCGAGACGGAAGATAAGCATTGGCTGATCATTGATTCGTCCGGTGAATGGTCTCACGTTGAACGTGTGTCCGGGTCAGACATCTTTCTCGACGAGGGCGTTGTGACGAATCTGGCCACCGGCGCGGCGGAGAGCAATCAACTGAGCTTGATCGCATTGGGCGAGGTGGCTTACTTCTTTGTGAATGGGGAATTTATCGCCACTTTAGACCTGTCTTCCTGGCCTCAGTCTGGCGACGTATCGCTGGCTGCCGCCTTCTTCGAGGGCAATGAAACCGCCGGAACCCATACCGGCTTCCGGGACTTCACCATCTGGCCCTTGCCGTAGAGACGTTGCATTGCAACGTCTCTACGGGGTTATTTCAGGTATTTGTCGAACCAGCGGAGGATGTGGTTGAGGCGGGCGATGCGGCGGTCGGTGCGGCCGTTGCGGGAGAGGCCGTGTGGCTCTTCGGGGAAGAGGACCA
>CAYONK010000348.1:0-5576 GCA_964405285.1 uncultured Ardenticatenaceae bacterium | reverse complement strand
GTTGCCAACTCCGCCAGCGGCCACCCATGCAACCAGCCGCGCATCCCGGCCACCTGCGGGCCAATCGCTTCTACTAGAGCTTGCGCCTGTTCCGGCCGGCGGGCCAACACCTGCACCCGCCCCCCGGCCGTCGCCAGCCCATAAGCCACCGCCCGCGCCGACCCGCCCGCGCCCAACAGTAAACAATCCCGCCCCGCCACTTCAACCCCCAACTCCGCCAAATCCGCCAAAAAACCCGACCAATCCGTGTTATAACCAATTGACGATTGACGATTGACGATTGACGATTGACGATTGCTCTCCGTTAACTGTTCACTGTTCACTGTTAACTGTTCACTGTTAACCACAATCGTATTCACCGCCCCAATCGCCTTCGCCCCAGGGTCCAATTCATCCAAAAAGGGGATCACCCCCTGCTTATGCGGCACGGTCACGTTGGCGCCGCGGAAATGGAGGGCGAGGAGGGCGCGAACGGCCGTTGCCACATCCTCCCCCCGCACCGGCAGCGGCACATAGGCCAAATCCAGCCCCAACGCCGCCGCCGCCGCATTGTGCATCGCCGGACTCAAGCTGTGAGCCACCGGCCAGCCGAGCAAGCCGATGAGTTGGGTTTTGCCAGAAATAGTTGTCATAATGCGGAATGCGGAATGCGGAATGATGAACAGGCCACCAGCAACCAGCAACCAGCAACCAGCCACCAGCCACCAGCTACCAGCGACCAACCACCATCCCCGCCCCCAACGCCTGCATCGTCTCTACGAAGCCGGGGAAGCTGTCGCTGACACAATTGGCGTGGCGGATGAGCGTTTCGCCGCGGGTGACCAGGCCGAGGACGGCCAGGGCCATGCCCAGGCGATGGTCGTCGTGGCTGTCCACTTCGGCCGAATAGGGGGTGAGGGGGCCGTCTATGCTGAAGCCGTCGGGCTGCTCGGCCATCGTCACGTTCAGTTTCGCCAATTCGCCCGCCAGGACACTGATGCGGTCCACCTCTTTGACGCGCAGCTCGGCGGCGTCGCGCACCGTCGTGCGCCCGGCAGCCTGCGTCGCGGCGACGGCCAGGATGGGAAACTCGTCAATGCCGCGCACCACCACCGGCCCGCCGATGTCGGCGCTGTGGAGTTCGCTGAAACGGACGGTCAGGTCCACAATCGGCTCGCCGCCCGTCACTCGCTCGTTGGCGAGGGTGAATTGCGCCCCCATCTGCGCCAGCATGTCCAGAATGCCGGTGCGCGTCTCGTTATAGCCCACATTGCGGATGGTGATTTCGGAATAGGGCACAATGGCCGCCGCCACCAACGGGAAGGCAGCCGAGGAGATGTCGCCCGGTACAGTCAAATCGAGCGGGTGGAGGCGCAAATCGCCAGGATTACGCAGCGTCACCCAATTCCCTTCGGTGGTCACGTCCACGCCGACGGCTTGCAGCATCCGCTCGGTGTGGTCGCGGGCGGGGCCGGGCTGGTAGATGCGCGTCGCGCCGGGCGTGTAGAGGGCGGCCAGGAGGAGGGCGCTCTTCACCTGGGCGCTGGCGACATTCATCCGAAATTCGACGGGGCGGAGCGTGGTGGGGTGGATGTGGAGGGGGGAACGGCCGTTATTCGTTTCCACCCGCGCCCCCATCTCCGCCAAAGGTTCGGCGATGCGGCGCATGGGGCGCTTACGCAGTTGCTCGCTGCCATCTAGTACCGAGGGAAAGGCTTGCCCGGCCATGATCCCGGCCAGCAGGCGCATCAGCGTGCCGGCGTTGCGGCAATCGAGCGAGCCATCCGGCGGGCGCAGTCCGCGCAAGCCGCGCCCCTCGATGGTCAAATCCCAGGCGGTCTGGCTCTTTTCCTGGACAGCGATGGGCACACCCAGGGCGCGGAACGCTTCCAGGGTGGCCAGGGTGTCCCCGGCCGGCAGCCAGTCGCGGATGTAGCTGGTCCCTTCGGCCAGGGCAGCCAGCATAATGGCCCTATGGCTGATGGATTTGTCGCCCGGCACGCTGATCGCGCCGCGCAGCGGAGTTTTTTGGGGGCGGATGAGGAGATCGGACATGGGAGATGGGGAGAGCAGGAGCAGGGGAGCAGGGGAGTGGGGAGTAAGGAGTTTGTCTCCCGCTCTCCCCTGCTCCGGTCTCTTATTGGAATTTGGCTTTCAGGCGGTTGGCGAGCTTTTGCTGCTTGGCGTCCGGGCGGGTGGGGTCGAGGGCGGCGACGGGGGGACGCCCCTGGTTTTCTGCTTCGGCCAGGGCGTGGTGGATGATCAGGTGATTGTGGCGGCGCATGAAGGTTTGCTGGTCGGCGTCGGGATTGGCTTCCAAGTAGGCGGCTTTGGCGGCGGCCAGTTTGTCGCCGATGTCGGTGATTTCGGCGGCGGGCAGGTAGGCGGCGGTGGTGGACATCTCCAGCCGGTCCTCGATGGGAACGAGGCGGGCGATAACCAGTTCGCCGATTTCTACCGCGCCCCGGCCGCTTGGCTCGTAGATTTCGTAGGTTTCGCCGGTCATGTAGTCGCGGAATTGCAGGGTTTGGCCTTCGTAGCTGACCAATTCGTAGAGGCCGGTAACGGCCGTTTCCCGCCAGCCTGCCAACATTTGCTGTTGGTGGGTGGAAAGGTCTGCTTTGTTTTCTTCGGCGTAAATATCAACCAGGCGGCGGCCATCGGGCTGCTCATAATCAAACAGGAACCAATCGAAGAAGCGCAGCGCCTCCGGCTCGCTCATCTGGTCGGCGTTGCTCAATTCGTACAACCCATTCCAGTAAAAGGGCAGCGACTCGGCGAACGCCACGGCGAACTGCTCCTCCTGGGCAAAGGCGATGAGGTCGCGCCGCAGGAAACGGGCCGCCTCCTTCCAGGCGCGACGTTCCCGATCCGCTTCTTTGTCTGCCTTCATGTGACATTGTTTATATTTCTTGCCGCTGCCGCAGTAGCAGGGGTCGTTTCGGCCTATATCGCTCATCAAATTTCTCCTCTCAAAAATGTAGCGCCACCTTCCAGGTGGCGACGCCACCTGGAAGGTGGCGCTCCCTTGATGCGTAGAACACCTTGCGGTTCACGACAGACGTTCATACGTTTTGCAGATCGGTCAAAAGAGGCAGCAGGTCGCTGAGGCGGTTGATGGTGAAACGAGGTTGGACCCCATTCAGGTCGTGGTTCAGGTGGTCGGGGGCCATCAGGACGCTGATCAGGCCGGCCGCGTTGGCCCCGGCGATGTCGTTGGCCGGCCGGTCGCCGACAAACAATGCCTGCTGCGGGGGAACGCCCAACGGGGTCAACGCCTGCTCGTAGATCGCCGGATGGGGCTTCATAAATCCGGCGTCGCCAGAGGTAAGACGGATGTCGAAATAGTCGAGGATGCCGTAGGTCCGTAGTTCCACGTCGCGCATCCACATGGGTAGCATGGAATTGGTGATCAGGCCGATTTTGTACTGCTGTTGGCGCAGCGCATCGAGGAGCGGGATGGCATCGTCGTAGAGGGCTACGCCGGGGACGGCCTGCCAATCATAGACGCGCAGCACGGTGTCCATATCAAGCCGGTCCACATCGAGCGCCAACGCTTGAAAGGTGTTTCGCAGAAGTTGGGCGAAGTTAACGGCCGTCCAATCCTTCTTCGCTTCTTCCCAGGCGACGTTAACGGCCGTTCGGTAAACGGCAAAAAACGCTGCCCGGTCTGGCAAACTGTGCCCATCCGCCGCCAGATAGTCGAAGACCTTATCAGTGTGCGGCCGGTAGATGGCGCTCAGGCTGCCCGTATAGCCGGACCAATCGAGCAGGGTATCGTCCAGGTCGAAGAGGACCGCCTGGATCAGTCTGGGCGAGTCAGCCACCTCAGGCAACCTCGTCCGCCGCCTCTTTCTGCCCGGCCAGCCGGTCCAGCAAAACGACGGCGGCGATGGCGGTGAGGGCGAGGAGGAGGGCAACGGCCGTTTCCACCCATCCGGCCGTCGTCGAGAAGTCCGGCAGCACATTCGCCTGCTTAATCACCAGCAAATCGCCATGCCGGTCCAGCACAAAATTGCCGGCGCTGTCCCGCAGCCATTCCACGTCCACCTTCCAGGGCCACAACTTGCGCAAGCTGCCCAACATCAGGCCGATCAAGACCGCCACCGTCAGGTCATGATACCGCTTGAACAACCAACTCAACACCTGGGCAAAGGTCACCAAACCAATGGCTGCGCCAACCGCCACCAGGCCAATCGTCACCACGTCCCGATTGTTCACCGCGCTGAGGACGTATTGATATTTTCCCAGAATCACCAGGATAAACGCGCCAGAGATACCCGGCAAAATCATGGCGCAGCTGGCCAACGCCCCGCTCAAGAGCAAAAACCACCAGGTATCGGGCGTCTGCGCCGGTACCAACCCAACAATCAGGTAAGCGGCCACCGCACCCAGGGCCAACGCCAGCAAAGCAGCCGGAGTCCAGCGCCCAACGCGCGTACTGACGGTGAACACAGAAGCCAACACCAGGCCAAAGAAAAAGCTCCAAATATAGACAGGCTGGTTGACCAGCAACCACTCCAACATCCCAGATAGCGTCAGGATAGCGGTGAAAATACCTAGACCAACAGCCGCCAAAAACGGCCAATTCAAGAGTTGAAAAACCTCTTTTACGCGCAGCCGGAAAACAGCGCGCAAGAATTCCGGCTGCCCAATCATCCGAATCGAATAGAGCAATTCTTCGTAGATGCCCAGGATAAAGGCCATGGTGCCGCCGGAGACACCGGGCACGATGTCGGCCGCGCCCATCGCCATGCCGCGCAAGCTCAGGCTGGCGTATTCTTTCAGGGTACGGCGAGGACGGATGCCGGCCGTCTCCTGTTTTGTCGCTTCAGTTGCGTGCATACTCACCTCTGCCAAATTGAAATGAAACGCCGCATTATAGCACAGGAACGGCCGTTTCGCGCCAATCAACAGCCTTCCAGAAGCCAGGGCAGATGTTCAAGCGCTTCGGCAACATGGTATAATCCGGCTATCTGTCATGCGCTATGAATCAGGAAATCGAAATTCACTGATGAAACCGTCAACCCAAGCAACCACCTCTTCAACTCTTAACCCCGCTGCGCTCTCCGCGCCCTTGCAGTGAACCTATGGACCTCTTCTCCCAAAGCCGTCAGGCGCAAATCGAAAAAGAATCCCCGCTGGCGAACCGGATGCGGCCGCGCACTCTGGAGGAGTACGCCGGGCAAGAGCATATTATTGGGCACGGCCGTTTGCTGCGGCGGGCGATTCAGGCCGACCAGCTTTCCAGTCTCATCTTCTACGGGCCGCCGGGGACGGGCAAAACGACGCTGGCCCGCGTGATTGCTAACAGCACGCAGAGCCATTTCATCACGATCAACGCGGTTTTGGCCGGGGTGAAGGAGATCCGCGAGGCCATCGCCGACGCCAAAGAGCGGCGCGATTTGTACGGGCAGCGCACGACGCTTTTTGTGGACGAGGTGCATCGCTGGAACAAGGCGCAGCAGGACGCGCTGCTGCCGCATGTGGAAAATGGGACCATCATCCTGATTGGGGCGACGACGGAGAATCCCTATTTT
The DNA here is from genome assembly GCA_964405285.1 of uncultured Ardenticatenaceae bacterium. Classification (GTDB taxonomy): domain Bacteria; phylum Chloroflexota; class Anaerolineae; order Promineifilales; family Promineifilaceae; genus Leptovillus. Next base: position 57 of record CAYONK010000348.1, on the reverse strand, counting down.
GAGGTGAACAAGGCGCTGGTCAGCCGCAGCCGCATTTTCCAACTGAAGCCGCTGACC
>CAYONK010000347.1:0-5579 GCA_964405285.1 uncultured Ardenticatenaceae bacterium | reverse complement strand
GCCTTCCACCTCTGGACCGGCTACACCCCTGACACAGCCATCATGCGCGCCGCCCTATTGTCAGACTGATCCGCAGATTTCGCAGATTTCGCAGATTGAACCAGAAAAATCTGCGTTCATCTGCAAAATCTGCGGATCAATAGATGATTTTCCCGTTTACTGAGACCGCCAAATCATTCGACTACAAGACTACTCGACTACAAGACTAACAGGACTATCCGACTATGAAAGCTGACCTGATCCTCCATAACGCCAAAATCTATACCGTAGACCCGCAGCAGCCCTGGGCCGAGGCGGCCGCCGTCGCCAACGGCCGTTTTCTCGCCGTCGGGTCCAATCAAGACATTCTTGAACTGGCCGGGCCGCAGACGAAGCTGGTGGACGGAAACGGCCGTCTCGCCCTGCCCGGCCTGATCGACGCCCATGTCCACTTTCTCCAGGTCGCCATCCGCAAACGGCAGGTCAGCCTCTTCGGGCTGGCCGATTTTGCTGAGGTGGAGCGGGCGGTGGCAACGGCCGTTGCCCGCACACCCGCCCAGCAATGGGTCATCGGCTGGGGCTGGGACGAAAATTTATGGGGCTTCTCGCCGACGGCCGCCCAGCTAGACACCATCGCCCCGGACCGCCCCATCGTCCTGGCGCGGATGGACATGCACACCTGGTGGGTCAACTCGGCCGCCCTGCGCCTGGCCGGGATAGACGCGCAGACCCCGGACCCGCCGGAGAGCAAAATTGAACGGGACGAAAACGGCCGTCCTACCGGCCTGCTGCGCGAATGGAACGCCATCGAACTGGTCGAGCGCCACATCCCAGACCCAGACGAAGCCACTCTGGAAATCTGGCTGCGCGAGGCCATCGCCGACGCCCATCGCCTGGGCCTCACCGGCATCCACGACCTGCGCGTGGAGCGCGAAGGGCGGCAGAGCTTCCACCTCTGGCAGAAATTGCGGCGGCAGGGCGAGCTAAAGCTGCGCGTCCACATGAACATCGCCGCCGACTTCCTGGGCGAAGCCGACACCCTCGGTTTGCAACCCGGCTTCGGCGACGAGCTGCTCTGGATCGGTCACGCCAAAGCGTTCGCCGATGGCACGATGGGGTCGCGCACCGCCTCCATGCTGGAGCCATTCGTCGGCGAGCCGGACAACAACGGCGTCATCGTCACCTCGGCCGAGGAGTTGTGGGAGATGGCTTCGCTGGCCGCCCAGGGCGGCTTCCCCATGTCGGTCCACGCCATCGGCGACCGGGCGGTGCGCGAGGTGTTGGACGTGTTGGGCGAACGGCAAACGCTGGACGGCCCTGGCGGGCTGCTCTTGCCGCACCGCATCGAACACGTCCAGGTCATCCATCCCGACGACATTCCCCGGCTGGCGCGGCACAACATCGTCGCCTCGATGCAGCCGGTCCATTTGCTGACCGATTGGCCGACGGCCGACGCCGTTTGGGGGGCGCGGGCGCGGTACGCCTACGCCTTCCGTTCGCTGCTGGACCAGGGCACGCATCTGGCCTTCGGCTCCGACGCGCCGGTGGCCCCGCTGAACCCGATGCTCGGCATCTACGCCGCCCTGACGCGGCAGAATGAGGCAGGTTTACCGGCCGAGGGCTGGTATCCCGAAGAGCGCCTGACGTTGGCGGAGACGATTTGGGCCTATACGATGGGTCCGGCGCGGTTGGCGGGGAAAACGGCCGTTCAAGGCTCCATCACTCCGGGCAAATGGGCCGACCTGATCCTGCTGGAACAAGATTTATTCGCCATCCCGCCCGCCGAAATCAAGGAAGTCCAGGTGGGGCTGACTTTGTTTGCGGGCGAAGTGGTGTTTGAGAGAGGATGAGATTGGAGATTGGAGATTGCGCCAATCTCTAACCTCCAATCTCTAATCTCCACAAGAGATGAGCAACCATCACCTGACTCCCGCGCCGGTGGCCTGGCAGTTGCGGGCGGAATTAGAGGAGGCGCAGCGGGCCTGGCGGCAGGCGGAGGCGGAATTGGGCGCGGAGCAGGCGGCCGTCAACGCCTTTCGGATGCACTGCCGCTTGAAGTTGGACGATCTGGTGGATGAATTGGAGGCGTTGGCGACGCAGAAGCAATCGCTGCTAACCCGGTTGGAACTGCTGCGGCAAACGGCCGTTACCGAAGAGTCCGATTTTTGGGAGGAAACGGCCGTTCCGCCCCCCGACCCCGACCCCGAACCCGACCTCGACGACCTGCTGCCCACGCCCACCCCCCGCGACAAGGCGGCCGAGAAGCGGCTTTACCGGGAGTTGGCGCGGCGTTTTCACCCGGATTTGGCGGAAACGGCCGTTGAACAAGCCTACCGCACCTCCATCATGGCCGCCGTCAACGCTGCCTACGAGCAGCAAGACATCCAGGCCCTCTATGATTTGGCCGGGGAGCTAGACCCCGCGGAATTGGCCGAATTGCAGGGCATCGAATCGCTGGAAATCCGCCGTCTGCGCGAGCAGATTATGAAGGTGGGGCGGCTGCGGCGCAGGGCGGTGCAGCGCCTCAAGAGCTTGCGCCAGGAGAATACGGCCCGCTTGTGGCGCAAGGCGCAGGAGCTAGACCCGGACGGGGAGAATTGGTGGGATAGCGTGCGGAAGGAGTTGGAAACGGCCGTTTTCCAACGCCAGCACACCATCACCCGCCTGGCAGCCCAGGTGGACGCGCTGGCGGCTACGTCAGATACGTGAATCCCTGTCGCCGAAATCATGATGAGCTATGTTATAATCCTGACAGACGTTGCCCAGGCTCAATATTAACGAGGTGATGGATGAACCATCAAGAATTTTACGTGATGATCGAACGAGATGAAGATGGTATGGACGTGGGAGAAGTGACCCAACTTCCTGCCTGCTACAGCCAGGGCCGTACGATTGATGAACTCATGGAAAATATGCGCGAGGTAATCGCCTTGTGCCTGGAAGAAATGTCCGAAGTCCCGGTATCTGAGTTTGTTGGTGTGCAACGAATCACAATTTAATCAGCAATTCTCAATTTAAAAAGCAAGATGTCATGCTGAGAGCCTGTGCTGAGCAGCGTCGAAGCATCCTCCGAAGCATCCCGTTCCTCTGAAAAATCCGAGGCCGTAGGGATGCTTCGCTTCGCTCAGCATGACAATTGAGCGTGAACTGCGTAGAAATGAGCTTGTTTTCACCAATACCAGGCTCAAATTGAGAATTGCTGTAAAAAACCTGTCAGGGCTTGAGAGGCTGTATATATTGCGACAGGATCTGGTTGACTGACAAAACTCAGATATTCACCCTGGTTGGCTGACAAATCTCAGATTTATACCGCGGAGAGTGCGGAGATTCTCTCTGGTAAAACCCCCGCGATCTCTGCATTCTCCACGGTTAGATAAGTTTTGTCAGTCAATCAGGATATTCACCACATTTGCCCATTATTGTGCCATAACGTGTTTCAATTGGGCAAATTGCTCCTCTAACTGGGCGAACTCGTCTTGCGCGGCCGGCCAATCACCCCGTCTGACGGACTCTTCTACTTGCTGCGCTGCCATCCGCAGCGTCTCGCCACCCACACTCGCTGCTGCCCCTTTGATCGTATGCGCCTGGCGCTCCGCCCCAACGTCATCCGCCGCTTCCAGGCGCTCCCGCAGTCGCGCAATCTGGATCGGCATATCGGCCAGAAAACCATTGACAATGCTGCTCAATACCGCTTCATCACCCAGCAGCCGCTCCAACATGGCAGCGCGGTCCCATACCGGCAAGGGTAGAGACGAGTGCGCTCTGACGCTCTTCCCGCCCATGGCTGGGGTTGCCAGGGACAGCCACCGGCCCAGCATTTCGATCAGGGTCTGGGGCAAAACGGGCTTCGGTAAATAATCATCCATCCCTGCGGCCAGACAGATGTCTCGGTCTCCCGCCATCGCGTGAGCAGTCAGGGCAATGATCGGTATCCGCTGCCCTTTGGCGCGGATGTGGCGCGTCGCTTCTAGCCCATCCATCTCTGGCATTTGCACGTCCATCAAGACAAGATCATAGGATCCGCCGACCACCATTCGCACCGCATCACGGCCGTTCCCGGCCACGTCGGCAGTTATCCCCAATTTCTGCAAAACGCGCAGCACCACCTGCTGGTTGATCAAATTATCCTCCGCCAACAAGATGTGAGGAGCGCGCTGGGCAAACAAGTCCGTTGTCGCTTGAGACAGGTGGAGCAGCGGTCCTGTTCTGCTCCCGATACTTTTGGTTTGTTTTTCCAGAGGAACAACAAACCAAAACTCGGAACCTTGCCCCACTTTGCTGCTGACGCCAATTTTACCCCCCATTAGCTCTACCAATTGGCGCGAAATGGCTAACCCCAACCCACTGCCACCATACTGTCGCCGGGCCGAACTGTCCACCTGCACAAATTTGTCGAAAATATATTCGAGTTTATCAGGGGCAATACCGATGCCCGTATCACGCACCACAAAGCGGAGCCAGATGGTGTTGTCCTCTTCGGCCGCTGTTGTTGCTTGCACCGTTACCCCGCCGCTGTGGGTAAACTTGATCGCGTTGCTGACCAGATTGATCAAGACTTGTCGCAGCCGGTAGGCATCGCCGTGTAGTTGGGTGGGTGTGCCGGCGTCAATGGCGTGGCTAAATTCCAGATCTTTTTCCTCGACGGGCAGGGACAGACTGACAGCAACCTCTTCGAGAAGATCGCGCAAATTGAAATTGTGCGTCTCTATGTTCAGCTTGCCCGCCTCTATTCTGGAAAAGTCGAGAATATCATTCAGAAGTGCGAGCAGCAGCTTGCCGCTTGATTGGATGGTTCTCGCATATTGGTGCTGCTCATTGGTCAGTTCGGTGGTAAACAGCAGCCCAGTCATGCCGATGATGCCGTTCATCGGGGTGCGGATTTCATGGCTCATGTTGGCCAGGAACTCGCTTTTGGCTCGATTTGCGCTGTCGGCCCGTTGGGCCATCTCTCTGGCTTCTTTTATGGCTGCCTGCAACGCTTCTTCGGCCTGTTTGCGGTCGGTAATATCCCGTACCACACATTGCACGTGCAATGGATCGCCATTTTCATCCCGCACCAATTCCGCGTTTAGTTCTACGGGGAAAAGACGGCCGTCCTTATGGCGGGACGTTCTTTCTAGAAGGGGGAATTTTTCCCCGGCCAGCAGGCGGGCAAAGCTGTTTTCGCTCCGTTCAGTTACCGAAAGCGGCGCCCGGCCTTGCATTTGCCGGAATTCTTCCACCGTGTAACCGTATATCTCGACAGCGCGCTGATTGGCGTCCAGATAGCGCATTTCCAGGTCAACAATGAAAACGGCGTCGTGGTTCTGTTCAAACAAGGCGCGGAAGCGAGCCTCGCTGCGCCGCAACGACGCTTCGGCCTCTTTGTGGATGGTGATGTTGCGCACGACGGAGGTTATGCCGGCAATCTGACCACCAACGCCAGCCAGCGGGGTCGCTTTGAGGTCGTACCAGCGACGGCCGTCTGGTAAATCCAGATGATAGGCGGCGCTTTGCGTCTGGTTTGTTTCCAGGCAGGCGGTCAATGCGGTGAGAATAGTCGAACGAGCCGGTTCCGGGAAGAGGATGTCGGTAAATCGTTTGCCTAAAAAGTGAGTCGG
>CAYONK010000346.1:0-5593 GCA_964405285.1 uncultured Ardenticatenaceae bacterium | reverse complement strand
TCCAACTGCATCAGGCCGGCCGCGCCGGGATCGGGCAGCAGGGCGGCCGGTTGCCCGCCGCCCGCTCCTTCGCTCAGGGCCGCCATCACGTCGCCGGTCAGCCAACGGCCGTCGCGCGTAATGCCCACCGGAATCACCTCATACTTCTCCCGGTCCAACGCGCCCATCACCGACTGCGCCGACATCAACGACACCTCATGCTCACCCGAACGGCCGCCAAAAATAACCCCGACTTTCACTTTAGCTGTCATAGTAGTTGATAGTTGATAGTTGGGAGTTGGGAGTTGATAGTCTTGCTACCAACTATCAGCTCCCAACTATCAACTAAAATTCCCATTCTCCGACCAATTCCACTTCTAATTCCATCTCTACGCCGAACTGTTCGCGCACGCGGTGCCACGCTTCGGCGATGAGGCTGCGGATGTCTTCGGCCGTCGCGTCACCTTCGCTGACGAAGAAGTTGGCGTGCTTTTCCGAGATGGCGACATTGCCCACCTGGAAGCCTTTCAATCCGGCCGTGTCAATCAAATAACCCGCGTAGTAGTTGGGCGGGTTTTTGAACATAGACCCCATGCTCGCCCCGCCCGGCTGCGTCTGCTTGCGATAGGCGGTAAAGCCATCGGCGCGGGCTGTCAGGACGTTGACCGGTTCGGGCGTTAGCTGCAATTCGGCCGATAGCACCACGCGCCGGGCCAGATTGCGCCCCTGTTCCCGTTTGAGCAGGCTGTCGCGGTAGCTGTATTTCAGCTCTTCGTTACTGTACATTCGCGCGCCGCGCCCTGGTTCCCAGATATTGGCCGCCAGCAAATTGCCGGCCATGTCGCCGCCATGCGCCCCGGAGTTGCCCACCACCGCGCCGCCCACCGTGCCAGGGATGCCGATGGCCCATTCCAGGCCGCCCAGCCCTTTGCCGATGCACTGCCGCGTCAGCGAAGAGAGGTTCATGCCCGACTCAACGGTGCAGACGACGTGCGCCCCGGTGTGGCGGAAGCGGGCCGCTTTGGCCCGGTTCATGATCACCAGACCGCGCACGCCCTGGTCGGACACCAGGATATTGGAGCCGCCGCCGAGGATGAAGTAGGGGAGATGTTGGGCGTAGGCCAGTTCAACGGCCGTTTGCAACTCCAACGCATTCTCCACCGTCACCAACATCTCCGCCGGGCCGCCCACCCGCGCCGAGGTATACTTCGCCAGTGGCGCGTTCACCTGAAACCGGTCGCCAAAAATCTCCTGATAACGCGCCTGTATTGCTTCTAGTACGGATGTTTTTAAGTTCATAGCTGTCATTGTTGCCGGTGGCCGGTGGCCGGTGGCCGGTAAACCTACTGGCAACCGGCCACTGGCAACTGGCAACCTCTACCCCTTCACTCTTGCCCGCAATCCCTCTAAAACCCACTGCCCTACCACATCGCCATCGCCCGCGCCCAGGGTGATGATCACGTCATCGGGGCGCACGCGGTCCAGCAAATAGTCGGCGGCGGCGCGGCGGTCGGCGATGTATTTGGCATTGGGGTGGTCCATCTCTTCCAGCACCAGCGGCGTCTCCATGCCCAGGGTGTCCTGCTCCCGGCTGCGGTAAATGTCCAGGGCGATCACCCGGTCCGCCTGGCTGAAGCTCTGGGCGAACTGTTGGCGCAGCAGGCGGGTGCGGCTGTAGGTGTGCGGTTGCCAGACGGCCCAGAGGCGGCGGCCGGGGAAGCGCTGCCGGGCGGCGGCCAGTGTCGCCTGAATCTCTGTGGGGTGGTGGGCGTAATCGTCAATGATGGTGACGCGCCCCGCCTCGCCGACAATCTGGAAGCGGCGGCCCATGCCGCCAAATTCGGCTAACGCCTGACGGATGGTGGCGAAATCTACGCCCAAATCCAGCCCGACGATGATGGCGGCCAGGGCGTTGCGCACGTTATGCTCGCCGGGCACGCGCAGCCGGGCCAGACCAATGAGCTGTCCCCCTTCCTCGACGACGAAATCCATGCCGCCGAGTTGATTGGGGCGCACGTCCTGGGCGATGAAGTCGGCGGCCGTTTCCGCGCCCGCCAGCCCATAGGTTGTAATTTCCACGTCGGCCAGGGGCAGGTCGGCCAGCAGGCTTTGCACTCCGGCATCGTCGGCGCAGGCGATCAGGCGGCCACCATCGGGCAGCAGCCCGGCGAACTGGCGGAAGGCGGTCAGGTAGTCGCTCCACGTCGGGAAGAGGTCGGGGTGGTCGTGTTCGACGCTGGTGATGACGGCCACTTCTGGCTTCAGCCCCAGGAACATGTGGTCATATTCGTCGGCCTCGATCACGAAATAGTCGCCTTCTCCATAACGGCCGTTGCTGCCCAACGAAGGCAGCGTGCCACCCACAATCACCGTCGGGTCCAGGTCTGCCTGGAGCAAAATCTGGGCGATCATGCCGGTGGTGGTCGTCTTGCCGTGCGAACCGGCGACGGCCACGCCGATGGAGTCGGCCATCAGTTGGCCCAGGATGTCGGCTCGCTTGAAGATAGGCAGGCCCAGCGCCCGCGCCGCCGCCACCTCTGGGTTGTTGGCCGGCACGGCCGAGGAGATGATCAGCGCGTCGGCCCCGGCGATGTTTTCCGCCCGGTGGCCTTCGTAGATGGTGGCGCCTTCGGTGGCGAGAACGGCCGTTAACTCATTCATCTGCATATCCGATCCAGAGACCACAAACCCTCTGCCCAACAGCACTCGCGCAATCGCGGAAATCCCCGCGCCGCCAATCCCAATCAAATGCAAGTGCATTCCAGTACGTAACCTAAATCCCGAATTCATCATTTTTGGCTCTAGCTCTCGCTAAATCATCACCACCAACACAAACAAGAACACAATCACCACCAGGAAAGGCAGGTAGGGGGCCAGGAAAGGAATCGGCAAATTGGTCATCAGCGAATCCAATTGCGTGGCCCGGATAATCGTTTCCGGGGGAAAGGGATATTGCACACCGGGCGGCAGCCGGACCCAGGTTGCCGGACCCTGGAGTTGGTATTCCAAAAAAGCCAGAATAGCCCCCACAATCAGATAGCCGTTCACGCCGCCAACCAGAAAACCCATAAATTTATCTTGCAAATTGTCGCGTATCCGCAGCCGATCGGCCAACCGCGACCCGGCAAACGCTGGCCCCTGATAACTGAAGAAGGCGATCAGCAGGTGGACGATGGTGAACCAGTAAAATGCCTGCCGACGCACTATCTCAGTGTCTATCGTGCCGCCGGTGATGAGGCTGGTGAGATAGGCGCCAAACTGGTTGATGGCGAAGAGGGACAAGACTAACCCGGAGGTGGCAACCACCTCTTTGGTCCAGCCCCGCATGGAGCCGATCAGGGCCAGAAAGATAACCATGATCCAAAATACAGTACTCAGACTAATCATGCAGCGACTCCTTGCCGGGGCTGCCGGGCCGTTTGTTGGATAACTTGCGCCAGGTGGCGCGCCGCTTCCGGCCGGGCCAGGGCGCGAGCAGCTTCTTGCATCGCCCGCAGGCGTGGGCCGTCGGCGAATAAATCCAGAACAAGGGCGGTTAGCTCCTGGGGCAGCCGCTCGTCGGTGGATTGAATCGCCGCGCCTCGTTCGCTGAGGTAGTCGGCATTTACTTTCTGGTAACGCCAGGCGAAGGTGAGCGGGACGAGGATGGCGGGTAGGCCGAAGGCGGGGCACTCGCCCATCATGCTGGCTCCGGCGCGGGCCAGGGCCAGGTCGGCGGCGCGGAAGGCGGCTCCCATCTGTTCATGAAGATAGGGGTAGACCCGATAATGGCGGCTCAGGTCGGCCGGCAAGGTATTGGCATAGGCAGAGACTTCCGGCCAGGTTTTCGCGCCGCTGATGTGGATGATCTGCACCTCGGCCAACAGGCGGGGCAGATTGTCTAGCAGCGCTTTGTTAATGTTCCACGCCCCCCGGCTGCCGCCGAAGACGAAGAGGGTCGGACGTTCCGGCGTCAGGTCGAATTGGGCCAGCGCCGCTTCTTTGCTTAGCTGCGTGGCGGCCAAAATTTCTGGCCGGACCGGGTAGCCGGTGACGACCATTTTCCCCGCCGGGATGTATTGGCGGGAAAGGTCGGTGGCGCAGGCTACTTTTTGCGCCAGGGGGGTGATCGCTTTGATGGCCGACCCCGGCTCTACGTCGGGCAGGAAGATGACGATGGGCACGCCCCGGAGCCGGGCGGCGACGGCGACAGGCGCGGCCATATAGCCGCCGGTCAGTAAGGCCACGTCTGGCCGGAACTGGCGGATGAGCCGATGGGCGCTGCCGATGCTCCAGGTTAGTTTGCTCAAATTCTTCACCCTCGTCCCCAGAGAGACCCCGACGATGGGGCCGCCCTGGATGGTTGTCAATGTCAGTCCGGCGCGGGGGACCAGTTCTTCTTCCATTTCCCCTTGTATGCCGACCCACAAGATTTGCTCGCGCTCTACGCCGAACTCATGCAGGGCGGCAACGGCCGTTAACGCCGGATAAATCCCACCCCCTGTGCCGCCCGCGCAAACTAAGACACGCATAGGTAATTGTGAATGATGAATGATGAAGTTCATATTCATCATTCATCATTCATCATTCAGACTTCTTCTCCGGTTGGACGCGCCGGGTGATGGCGGCGTCGCGGGAGACGTTGAGTAAGATGCCCACCCCCAAGATGGAAAATAGCAGTGAGGAGCCGCCGTAGCTCATGAAGGGGAGGGGGATGCCGGTGAAGGGGATAACGGCCGTTATCACCGCCACGTTAATTAATGCCTGATAGCCCAACCAACAGGTCACACCCAGGGCCAGCAGCGCCCCGTAACTATCCCGCGCCTTCAATGCCGTGCGTATCCCACGCCAGACCAGCATCGCCATCAGGGCGATAAAGGCCAGCGTGCCCATCAGCCCCAATTCTTCGCCCAGGACGGCGAAGACGCCGTCGGTGTGGGCGGCGGGCAGTGGGCCGAACTTTTGCGTGCTTTCGCCGATCCCCACGCCAAACCAGCCGCCGCGCCCCAGGGCAATGAGCGATTGCTGCACGTGCCAGCTCGCCTGCGCCGGGTCGCGCAGCGTCTCCTGATAAGATTCGACGCGGGCCTGGGCGTGGGGTAGGGTATTGATGAGCAGCAGGAAGACCGCCCCGCCAATCAGCCCGGCGACGGCGAACTGCCGCCAATCTGCCCCGGCGATGAAGAAGAGGGTGAAGCAGATCAGGGCGACGAGAACGGCCGTACTCAGGTCTGGCTGCCGCACAATCAGCGCGCACACCACCCCGGTGATGACAGAAAAGGGCAGCAGGCCATAGGTAATATCCTTGATCCGGTCCCCTTTGGAGGAGAGCCAGTGGGCGATGTACAAAATAGTCGCCAGTTTGGCTACCTCTGACGGCTGGTAAGAGCCTTCGTATAGACCGCGCTGCGCCCCGAAGATGGCGTCGCCGAAGAAGAGAACGACGACCAGACCGAGCAACGTCAGGCCGAGGAAGGGGACGGAGATGTAGCGTAGAACGTGGTAGTCGAACTGCATGATCAGCAGCAGACCGGTGAGACCCAACAACATCGCCACAAACTGCCGCTGGAAATAGTAGGTCGGCTCCTCTTTAAATAACAGCCCATAGTCGAAGGTGGTGGAGTAGACCATCATC
>CAYONK010000345.1:4155-5612 GCA_964405285.1 uncultured Ardenticatenaceae bacterium | reverse complement strand
TTTCGTTGATTTGTGGGGCGGCAGAACGGCCGTCTACCCCTTGCAGTTCCAACGGCAGATGGATGTTCTGGTAGACGGTGCGCCAGGGCATCAGGTTGTCTCGCTGGAAGACAATGCCTACCGGGTTCTCATTCACCCCTTCTCCCTGACCCGGATGCGCAATCCGGCCCACCGTCGGTTTCAGCAGCCCACCCAAAATCCGCAGCAAAGTAGACTTACCCACCCCCGACGGCCCGACCAGCGCCACAAACGCCCCCTGGTGAATTTCCAGAGAGACGTCGGAGAGGATGAAACGGCCGTTGCCATCCCCAAAGGCAAAGCCAACCCCTTCAACAGCGAGAAAAACGTTGTCGCTCATAGAAAAAAGGCGGGGGAGCAGAGGAGCAGAGGAGCAGGGGGGCAGGGAGCGGGGGAGCGTCTTTACATCTCCCCTGCTCCCCCGCTCCCGCTCTCCCCATCTCCTCTACGGTTGCGCCCGCAGCACCAACTCATTGGTATACGCCGCGTCCAGGTCGCTCATCTGCTCGCTGAGGAAGCCCATATCCAGCAAAATGTCATACGTCTGCGTCCAGGCGGCTGGGTCAATCTGGCCTAGCGGCTCACTGCGCCACAGTTCAATGGACGCCAACAAGACCGGATAACGGCTGTCGTCCAGCCCTTCCACGTATTTCTTGCTAATTTCATACGCCACCTCCGGGTCGGCGATGGTATCCGCCAGGCCGCGCAGCATCGCCCGCAAGAACCCTTCCACCAGTTCCGGGTTTTCCGCCAACGTCCGCTCATTGGTGATGATGCCATTCGCCAGCAAATTGATATAGTCGGCCACCTCGATCATGTCGAACGGGATGCCGACCGCTTCCAACTGCGTCGGCTCATTGTTCACATAAATCACCACCGACTCCGATTGCCCGGCCAGGAGCGATTCAATCTGGTTAAAGCCGATGTCGTCGGCGTCCACCTGCTCCTGCGCCAGCCCATTGGCCGTCAGCAGACCGACGTAGCCGACGTAGCTGGCTCCCCAAAAACCGGGGATACCCACTTTGCGGCCGACCAAATCTTGCGGGGTCTTAATGTTGGCCTCGGTCAGGCTGACCAGGGCGATGGGGTTGCGCTGCCACCAGGCCATCACATAGACCACCGGCAGCCCTTGCGCCCGCGCCAAAATCACCTGCTCGCCGCTGACAATCGCCAGCGGCAAATTATTTGCCCCCACCAGGGCGATGCCGTCCGTCTCAAAGCTGTAATCGAAATCGAGTTCCAACCCTTCCTCGGCGAAGTAGCCCCGCTCCACCCCGACGTACAGCGGCGCGTACTGCGGGTCGGCGATGAAGCCCATCGGCAGCCGCAGCCGCCGCAAGCCATCCGTCTGGGCGTCGTCCCCGCCGCCGCAAGCCATCAGACTAACCAACAAACCAATGAATATCCATTTTCTGTTCATCATCAAATTCCTTCAGCGA
>CAYONK010000345.1:0-4055 GCA_964405285.1 uncultured Ardenticatenaceae bacterium | reverse complement strand
AACCAACAAACCAATGAATATCCATTTTCTGTTCATCATCAAATTCCTTCAGCGAGAGCGAGAGCGAGAGGAAGAGGTTTGACCATACTCTAGCTCTAGCTCACGTCTTCCAACGCAAGAGGCGCTTCTCCAATAAGGCCACCAGCCCGTACAATGACAGGGCGATGGTGGCCAGGGTCAATAAAATCACAAATACCAGATCGGTTCTGAACTGGTAGCGGGCCGTCACAAGCAGAAAACCAAGCCCCTGGCTTTTCGGCTGGACAAATTCACCCACCAACGCCCCGATCACTGCCAGCGTCGCCCCTACTTTCAGCCCGGCCAGGATGTAGGGCAGGGCGGCCGGGAATTCCAATTTGCGGAAAATTTGCCAGCGGGTTGCCGTGAGAGAGTGCATCAGTTCATAAAGTTCGGCCGGCACCGCCCGCAAGCCGGAGATGATGGTGATGAGCATGGGGAAGAAAACGACCAACACCGCCACCAAGACCCGCGCCCAATAAGTGGAGCTAATCCAGATGGTGAGCAGCGGGGCGACGGCGATGATCGGGATGGCCTGGGAGGCGATGAGGTAGGGGGAGATGAGGCGCTCGGCCAGGGGGGATTTAGCCAGCAGGTAGCCCAGGGGCAAGGCGATAGCGAAGCCGATGAGTAGACCGGGGATGACTTCGCTGATGGTGATGAGGCTGTGGCGCAGCAAACGGCCGTCTTCCAACACCACCACAAATTGCCGGGCAACGGCCGTTGGCGAAGGCAAAATAAAGCTCGGATAGCCGCCCCAGATCACCAAAAAATGCCAGGCGACCAGCAAAAACGCAAATGAAATGGGGACTGTCACCCAGGTGGGCAGATCCCGTAACGGACGCACAATAGACCTCGTGTTCGATGCACTCAGTTACGGGGCAAGGGGGAAGAAAGCGCAAGGGGAATAACGGCCGTTTCCCCAACCATCCGTCAATTTTCGTGATCCGTATTCCGTGATCCGTAATCCGTGTCCATCGGCTTACGGAGTACGGCTTACGGATCACAGCTTACGCAAATTGACGGGGCTTAGGAATGAGGAAACAAAACCGCATGGTCAACCTTCTCCCATCCAGACTATCACTGTCGGCTCTGGACTCACACCAGATCCACCAGACAAATGCTACCAACTACCAACTACCAACTACTAACTAACATCCGCCTGGGTCGCGGGCTTGGCTTGCGCAGCCTCACCGCCGGTCGGGAATTACACCCTGCCCCGAAGGTTTAATATCAGATTGTTCAACCAGGATTATACCGCCCCCGCCCCCAGGAGCAATAAAAAACGGCCGTTTCTCAGGGAGAAAACGGCCGTTTTAACGAATAACAGTTAACAGTTAACAGTTAACAGTTAACTGTTAACCGTTGACTGTTCACTCTCTTCTTCACTCTCGCTCTTCTTCAACCCGGCCAGATTACCAATCGCCCCCATCAGGTCCAGACCTGTCAGCGCCTCAATCGTCGCCGGAACCTCCGCGATCACCTGCGTCACATCCCGCGTTACCCGCGCAGCGCCCGTCGCCCCATTTGGGTCGCCGCCGCTGTTGATCACCACAATCCGGTCCGTCTGCGCCAACGGCGCCGAAATCGCCGAGGCAATCTCCGGCAGCTTATCCAATAACTGTTGAATAACGGCCGCCTGCGTGTACTCCTTCCACGCCTCCGCCTTCTTCATCGTCGCTTCCGCCTCAGCCAGACCTTGCTCACGGATCACCCGCGCTTCGGCCAAACCCTTCTCCCGCAGCACTTCCACGTCGGCCAGACCTCTGGCTTTTGCCGCATCCGCCTCCGCCTGCCCACGCTGCCGGATCGCCTCCGCTTCACCAGAGGCTTCCGTTTGCAATTGGTACTGCCGCGCCTCTGCCAGCGTGCGCACCTTATAGCGCTCCGCCTCGGCCGGCTTGCGCACCGTCGCGTCTAGCTCCTTCTCCCTGCGCATCGCCTCTTGTTCTTGCACCTCGATTTGCTTGTGGCGCGCCACGACCTCGATCTGGACTTCCTGCTCCTTCACTTCCTGGTTGGTGATATTGGTTTGCAGGGTAAACGCCAGGTCTGCCTCCGCCCGCTTACGGTTTGTCTCCTGCTCATAAGCCGCCTTTTGCACCTCAAACTCCTTGCGGCTGGCGGCAATCTTCGTCTCCGCCTCAAACTTCGCCGACTCCCCTTGCTGCCGGGCGCGGGCGCTTTCAATGGTGGCGTCCCTGGCCGCTTCCGCTTCACCGATAGCGGCATCGCGCTTCACCTGGGCAATACGCGGCCGGCCGAGCGCCTCCAGATACCCCTCTGTATCATTGATATCTTTAATGACAAACGAGACAATCTCCAGCCCCATGCTGGCCATATCGTCTCCGGAAACCTCCTGCACCTTCTGGGCAAACGCCTCCCGGTCACGGTACAACTGCTCCACTGTCAACGTACCCAAAATCGCCCGCAAATGCCCGGCCAGCGTCTCGTGGGCCACATGACGGATTTCCGCCTGCGTTTTGGAGAGGAACTGAATCGCAGCCGTGCGAATCGAATTCTCATCGCTGCCGATTTTCACCTGGGCCACGCCAGCCACCGTGATCGGCACACCCTGGCTAGTAGGCACGTCCGGAGTGGTCACGTCAATCGTCATGATCTCCAGCGTCAGATCATCCACCCGCTCCAGCACCGGCCAGATAAAGGCACGACCGCCGGTGACAATACGAAACTTGCTCTCCATCTCGCCCACTTCGGCGTCGCGCCGCCCGGCGCCCCGACCAGAAATAATCATCACCTGATTAGGACCAACTTTCTTCACCCGGCTGGCGTAGCCAAAAACCAGCGCCACAAAGATGAAAACAACAAAGAGAATACCGGTAGCCACAAAAGCGAATTCCATCATAACCTCCTGGTGTACCTTCTAGAAATTTGGAGAGTTGAGCGTGAGCAACCTCTGATCACCACATCCCCCTCTCCATGTCATAACCGTTCAGGCCCATAGAAGACCTGACAGGTCTTCCAATGTGATGCCGCTAAACGAGACCACTTACGGAAACCTATCAGGGCTGCCGCTTAAGTTGACACTTATGGTCTGAACACTTACTCCGTTTCGTCACTCAACCGGCCGGACCACAGCCACACGGCCGGTGATCCGTTCGATTTCGATTAATTTACCCCGATGAATTTCCTCGCCGTTTGCGGAACGGGCGCCGAGGGTGACACGACCGCTCACGTTATCATAGGCGATTGTGCCCAGACCATCGGCCGGGATCGTGATGATCACTTCTGCCCGCCGGCCGACAGCATCATCCTTCAGGCTAAAATGGCTGGATTTAGTGGGGGAAAGCACGTAAATAAAGAAGACCTGCCCTAAGACACCAATAACCAGGCCGATGCCGGTAGACCACATGATGCTGGGGAAGGCGGCCATCTCAAAATAAAAACGGGTGAGCAAGCCGGTCAGGCCGAACGTGGCCCCGAAGACGGCCAGCACAAAGGGGCTTAAATTCAACAACCCCAGGCCAGAATCAACGTCTATGTCTATGTCCACGTCCCCAGCATCCGCGCCCAAAACGCTGAGCAAGGCAAAGATGAAACTGATGAACAAAATAGCGGCGTAGACGATGTTTAACGCACCCGACTGCATGAATTCTTGGATCATAGCGCTTTACTCAGGAGAAGCGGCAGAGCAGCCTGCCCACTTGCTCAACATGACGGGTAAAAAACAAGACTTGATTATAACACCATTCTACGGAGGAAAGGGCGCACGGTTTCAGGGTTTTTCCGGGGCAATGCCACTTGCTGCGATGAGATGATGAGGGATTTATTACGCGAGCGGTTATTTCGCGCGGGTTGTGTTATAGTTGGGGGTTGACTAAATTTTTCTTATTGCGAGGTGTGCTATGACAAAAAAGAGCGTCAGGAAACGGAAACGTTCGTTTTCCGAAAAAGTGCTGATGGTGCTGGGGATTGTGATTGCTATCAGCATGGTTCTATCGCTACTTATCACGTTTATCCCATAAGACGTTTATCCTCCAGCAGAATAAAACGGTGGGAGGGGGACAACAGATGTT
>CAYONK010000344.1:1160-5612 GCA_964405285.1 uncultured Ardenticatenaceae bacterium | reverse complement strand
GCCCCAGAGGGCGACCACAAGGGTGCGCCCCTACCATACTAAACCTCAGAGAACCACAATTATAAGTTGCCAGTTGCCAGTTGCCGGCAACCGGCTCCGCTAAAATCAATTATGGACCCGCAACCAACCTCTACTGAAATTAACATCGGCGACATCCTGCGCCTGGCTTTACCCCTCAGCACCACCGTCAGCGCCGGGGCGCGCCACGCCCGGCGACTGGTCAAATGGGCCGTTCTCATCACCAGTTGGCAAGATTTGGAAGACCAGGTAGAGCAGGATGATCTGCTCATCATCCCGCCCGTGCTGGAACAGCAAACCAGCCAACTAGAGCTATTCAATCTACTCGACAGCATCGCCGAATTGAATGTCGCCGGGCTGCTCGTCTTCAAAGAGGTCCCGGAAGAGATCGCCGAAAAAGCGAGCGGCCTCAACCTGCCTCTGCTGGTCGCCCCGCCCGGCATCTCCGTGCGCGACGCCCACCAATCCATCATCACCCTGCTGGCTGACCGGCAGGCGGCGACAGCCGAGCGCGGGATGCAGCTTTACCGCAAGCTGGTGGAGATGTCCCGCGAGGAGCAAGGGCTGCAAGCGATGACCGACGTGATGGCCAAGCTCACCGGCAAAATCGTCGTCATCCAGGACAAACGGTTGGAGGTGCGGGCCATCAGTTCGCCGCGCACTACAGACCTGGAAGAGCAAGAATTGGTGGAACTGCTCATGCACCGGGAGGAGCTGCCGGCCGTCCTGCGCAACCGTAAAGCGGCGGCAAAGGCGCGGCAAAGTTATTGGCAGCAGCTTCTCCCCGGCACGAATCTGGCTCGGCTGATAAGCCCGATCATCTCCGGCGACCGGGCGCGAGGCTACCTTTCTGTCGTTGGCCCGGCGGACCAACTCGATATGCTGGATACGCTGACGGTGGAGCATGGCGCGGCCGCTTGCGCCCTGGAAATGGCGAAGGCGAAGGCGGTCAGCGAAGCGAAGAAGTCGCTGCGCGGCGACTTTTTGGAGGGGCTGCTGGCCGGGACGTTGCCCGCCAGAGAGATTGACCGTCTGGCCGGCCGCCTGGACCATGATACCAGTTTGCCCCACGCCATCCTGGTGCTGGATTGGAACACGGCGGAGCCGCCAACGTTGCGGAGGCTGGAAACGGCCGTTAACTGGCTTCTCAGCAGTCATCCCCGTCCCACCCTCGTCCACGTCTATGGCGACCAACACATCTGCATCTTCCAATCGCTCAAAGACGAAACGGATATGGAGTCGGTTCACGAACTTTCCCGGAGATTGTTGGAGCAAATCGGCGCCGAGTTCCCCAACGTGCCATTGATCGGCGGCATGAGCGGCCCGGCCATGAAGCTGACCGACTGGCCGGACGTTTACCAGCAGGCGCTGCAAGCGATGGAGCTGGGCCAGCGCCTCAAGGTCAATCAGGTGGTGGAGTTCGACAGTCTGGGCATCTACCGGCTGTTGGGGCGGCTGGAGAATATCCCGGCCGTCGTAGAATTCACCGATCAGGTCATCGGTCCGCTGGTGTTGTATGATGAGCAGCATCGCAGCGCGTTGGTGCAGACGATTGACGCCTATTTCAACCATCACGGCAACATCAGCCAGACGGCCGAATCGCTTTTCATCCATCGCAACACCCTGCTCTACCGACTGGACCGGATTCAGGAGCTAACCGGCCACAAGTTAGATCAGGCCAACATGCGTCTGGCGCTGCAATTGGCCCTCAAGCTGTGGCAACT
This sequence comes from uncultured Ardenticatenaceae bacterium, assembly GCA_964405285.1. GTDB lineage: Bacteria > Chloroflexota > Anaerolineae > Promineifilales > Promineifilaceae > Leptovillus. Next base: position 3,870 of record CAYONK010000344.1, on the reverse strand, counting down.
GCGGCCGGAAACGCAACAAAATCGGTGACGTTGTGCATTCTCGATAAGCCAACGGCCGTTTTTGTTGTGCTATTTAGCCTATGGACGATGAGGGAAACGGCCGTTACTCTTATCCACATCTTGCAGTAGAAGCTTTGTGACAAATGAACTCGACTAACGTTTCCATTATCCTTATTAGCCTGGCTCTTATCATCCTCGTAGAGGATGCAATACCGGCTGGGTGAGTGAGGAAGGAAAAGTTAACCAAACCAATCGTCAAAATTCCAAAACCGCCCAACCGGGCGGTTTTTTTGTTTTCTGGCGCAGAAACATGCAGACATTCACCAACCACACCACCCAAAGCTCTCCCTCCAACCAGGCTGGCTGCGCCATGCCCGCCGCGTCTGCCGCTGCCACCGCCAAACAGATGCAGCAACGTCAGGCCCATCCCTATTCCCCGTGTGTCCAAAAGCAGAAAACCGCCCCGTTTTCTGCTTTTTTTGTCCTGGTCAGGCGATACTGACACGGAGAACACGGAGAAGACACGGAGAAATCGCTTCCCATAACTCCGTGTCTCCTCCGCGCCCTCCGTGTCAAAAGTCCTGACAGACGGAAATTTCCTAAAAACCTGCTCAATCAAGGAGGAGCAACTGGTATGAGTAATCTAAAAACTGGCGGTCAAATAATCTGGGAAAGCCTTCTCAAAGAGGGCGTAGACGTTGTCTTCGGCCTGCCCGGCGGGGCCATCCTGCCCGCCTACGACGACCTGATGAAATATGAGTACCCCATTCATCATGTCCTCGTCACCCACGAGCAGGGAGCGGCCCACATGGCCGATGGCTATGCGCGGGCTACCGGCAAGGTGGGCGTTTGCGTTGCCACCTCCGGCCCAGGGGCGACCAATCTGGTCACCGGCCTGGCTACCGCCTACATGGATTCCACCCCGATGGTAGCCATCACCGGGCAAGTCCCTACCTCTCTCCTGGGGCGCGATGGCTTCCAGGAAGCGGACGTGCAGGGCGTCAGCCTGCCGGTGACGAAGCACAATTACCTGATCACCGACATCCGCGAACTGGCGGCCGCTCTGAAGGAGGCGTTCTACATTGCCGGGACCGGCCGGCCGGGTCCCGTCCTGGTAGACATCGCCAAAAACGTCCTGCAAGCCACCATCGAATTCGAGTACCCGGAGACAGTCCACCTGCCCGGCTACAAACCCAACATCAACGCCCCCGACGATGCCTCCGTAGAGCGGGCCGCCCGCCTGATCAACGAGGCGAAAAAGCCGCTCATCGTCGCCGGGCAAGGCGTCTCTATCGCCCGCGCCGAGAAGGAATTGCTGCAACTGGCGGAAAAGACCAACATCCCCGTCGCCACCAGCCTGCTCGGCATCGGCACCTTCCCCAGCACCCATCCCCTGTGCATTAGCTGGGGCGGGATGCACGGCGAAGCCTACACCAACTACGCCATGCAAGATTGCGACGTGATGTTCGCCATCGGCGCTCGCCTGGACGACCGGCTGACCGGCGCGTTCGACACCTTCGCCCCCAACGCCAAAATCATCCATGTTGACCTGGACCCGGCCGAGATGGGCAAAAACATTACCATTGATACCCCGGTAGTCGGCGACGCCCTGCTCACCCTGAAGATGCTCTTGCCCCAGGTGAAGCCCAACGAACACCCCGCCTGGCTGGCCCAAATCCGCGACTGGAAAGCGGAGACCACCGACCGCGACATCCTGGCCCAAGAGACCGACGAGTTGATCGCCCCCTACGTCATGCGCGAACTGTGGCACGCCACGCAAAACAACGAGACCACCGTCGTCACCGATGTGGGGCAGCATCAGATGTGGGAGGCGCAGTATTATCAGCACAATCGGCGGCGCAGCCTGCTCACCTCCGGCGGTCTGGGCACGATGGGCTACGCCCTGCCGGCCGCTATCGGGGCGCAGATGGGCGTGCCGGGCGAAGAACTCTGGGTGGTGGCTGGCGACGGCGGCTTCCAGATGACGATGATGGAGCTGTCCACCGTCGTCCAGGAACGGCTGCCGATCAAGATCGCCATCATCAACAATGGCTACCTGGGCATGGTGCGCCAATGGCAAGACGTGTTCTACAACAAACGGTACGCCGGGACGCCGCTGTTCAATCCCGATTTTGTCAAAATCGCCGAAGCCTATGGCATTCCGGCGCGGTCCGTCACCCGGAAAGAGGATGTCTATGAGGCCATCAAAGAAGCGCAGGCATATGATGGCCCCTATCTGCTCGATTTCCAGGTGGAAGAATTTACCAACGTATACCCGATGGTGGCTCCCGGCAAAAGCAACATTGATATGATCCGCCGGCCGATGCCCTCCGCGATGGCAGGTGAAGAATAATGAGCGAGACAACCTTAAAAAAACACACGATGATCGCCTGGATGGAAGACAAGCCGGGCGTGCTGAACCGGGTGGCTGGCCTCTTCCGCCGCCGCAACTTTAACATCGAAAGCCTGACCGTCGGCCACAGCGAGACGCCGGGCATCAGCCGCATGACCTTCGTCGCCAAAGGCACAGACCGGGATATGCGCCAGATTCAGACGCAGCTAGACAAGCTGATCAATGTGGTAGACATCCAGGACGTGACCAATGAGCCATCGGTGATGCGTGAATTGGTGCTGGTGAAGGTGAAGGCGAGCAATGGCAACCGCTCCCAGGTGATGCAGATTGTGGACATCTACCGGGCGAGCATCGTGG
>CAYONK010000344.1:0-1060 GCA_964405285.1 uncultured Ardenticatenaceae bacterium | reverse complement strand
GGCAACCGCTCCCAGGTGATGCAGATTGTGGACATCTACCGGGCGAGCATCGTGGACGTGGACCTGGATTCGATGATCATTCAGATCGTCGGGCCAGAGGACCGGGTGGAATCGTTCATCAAGCTGCTGGGTAACTTCGGCATTGAGGAGATGGTCCGCACCGGCCGGGTGGCGATGGTCCGGGGCGGCAAAAGCCAGAAGCAGCGGGATGTGGAAACGGCCGTTTACGGCTACAGCAATGGAACAGTTGGGAGTTGATAGTTGGTAGTTGATAGTGGCCTTCCTCCACTATCAACTATCAACTGCCAACTGACAACTAACAAAGAGGAGAGGTATCTTGGCACACATTTTCTACGACAAAGACGCCGACAGCAGCCTGCTGGACGGCAAAACCATCGCCATCATCGGCTACGGCAGCCAGGGCCACGCCCACGCCCTGAACCTGAAAGATTCCGGGGCCAACGTGGTCGTCGGGCTGTATGAAGGCAGCAAATCATGGCCGCAGGCGGAAGCGGCCGGCCTGACGGTGATGAGCGTCGCCGACGCCACCCAGGCCGCCGACGCCATCATGATGCTGGTCCCAGACACCAGCCAGGCCAGCGTCTACAAATCGGGCATCGAACCCTACCTGACGGCCGGGAAAACGCTCATGTTCAGCCACGGCTTCAACATCCGCTTCGGCCAGATTGTGCCGCCGCCGAATGTGGACGTGAGCATGGTCGCCCCCAAAGCGCCCGGCCACCGCGTGCGTGAAGTCTTTTGCGAAGGGGGCGGCACGCCCGGCCTGGTGGCCGTCCATCAAGACGCCAGCGGCGGGGCGAAGGCGTTCGCCCTGGCCTACGCCAAGGGGATCGGCTGCACCCGCGCCGGGGTCATCGAGACCACCTTCGCCGAAGAGACGGAGACCGACCTCTTTGGCGAGCAGGCGGTTTTGTGCGGCGGCGTAACCGCCCTGGTGGAGGCGGGTTTCAACACCCTGGTGAAAGCTGGCTACCAGCCGGAGATCGCCTACTTTGAATGCCTCCACGAACTGAAGCTGATTGTGGACCTGATGTACCAG